>CALZKX010000092.1 GCA_945788155.1 uncultured Flavobacteriaceae bacterium | reverse complement strand
AGTCGAGGTTTGGTGTGTTTTCAAGCATTAGCCTCCAGTCTTCTGCAAATCGCATCCTATCACTTTGTACTCTAGGACTCCACATTGCTGGTCCTTTAGACTTGTTGAGCATTTTAAATTGTATGGCAGATGTATCGCTTACGATGCCACTATAGCCACCCAAGGCATCTATTTCACGCACAATTTGACCCTTAGCAATTCCTCCCATTGCAGGATTGCAGGACATTTGGGCAATGTTTTGAAGGTTCATTGTAATCAAAAGGGTTTTACACCCCATATTGGCTGCGGCTGCGGCTGCTTCGCTACCAGCGTGTCCACCTCCAACCACAATCACATCGTATGTATCTAAAAATAAACTCATGAGTGTTCCACGTGAAACATTGTTAAAATAAAAGTGTGCAAATATACATCAAAACATAAGAATTAAGTAAGCTTTGAAAGATAGAAATCTTCTTTTTGCCGCATCACCTTTTTATCCTCTTTACTCTTGTCTTTATAACCACAATAATGAAGGATGCCATGTATCATCACTCTGTGAAGCTCAGCTTCAAAATCAACACCAAGGTCTTGTGCGTTGTCTTCAACCCTCTCAATAGAAATAAAAATATCTCCATGTAGTTCTTTTCCTACTGAATAATCAAAGCTAATGATATCTGTAAGCGTATCGTGTTGTAGAAACTCAACATTTAATTTATGAAGGTAATTGTCGTCACAAAACACATAATTAATATCGCCTTCTTTACACGCTTCTTCACTTATAGCATTACCAACCCATTCACAAATACGCTCAGTTTCTTTTAGATGAAAATCAGTTTCGTAATTTATACTAATCATTGCTTTTCTTAAAATACTCTCGTACTTTCTTTTTGTATGTTTGCTGCAAAGGTAGTGCTTGTCTATTTAATATTTCTGTGGTATTAAAATATTGTTTGGCGTTTTCAAGTTGCGTGTTTGTAAGATTATTAAATTGTTGTTGGTTGGTTTTTGACTTACGTTTACTGTCTTCTCCTTGCTGAAAAGTGGCGTTTTCAAGCTTTAATAATTGATGTTGAAGGTTCATCATGCGTTGCAAAGTACGATTGGTAAAGCCTTTATTTAAGAGGTCCCTTTCTATAGACTCCATTTCGCGTAACAGATTTTCTCCAGCACCATTTTTTCCTTCTTTACCAATTTTATCTTCAAGTGCTTGACGTAATTGTTGCTGTTGTTGATAAATTTGAAACAGCTCTCCGTTTAATTCCTCGTTATTTTGACCCTCTCCTTCTTTTTTATCACCTTCTTCCCCTTCTTCTCCATCTTTCTTTTTTCCTTCTTCGCTCTTTTTTAATCCTTCTTCCATCTGCTTATTAAGCTCTTCTTGGCTCATAATAATGTCTGGTAATTGCATATCGCCTTCTCCTTGGCCTGGTGATGGATTCATTTGGTTCTCCATATTATCAAGAATATCACTCAATAAACTCGCTAAAGAATTAGCCGACGTTACAGCATATTGTTGTGCTGCTACACCTTGGTACAAACGGTTTTCTGCTAGTTGCTCTAAGGATTTATCTATATTAAAAAACACTTCGGTAGTTTCCTTATTAATGCTTTCAGAAAGTGTTGGTTGCCTTAGTGAAAGTGCAAACAGGCTGTCGTCAATATGTTCAAAATGTTCTTTTAAATTTTGTTGTTTTATTAAATATTTAGCATACTCGTTGTGGTTAACCTGAATGGATTTAAACTTATTCATGACGTCTTCCTGATCAAATGAATACTGAACCAAATTATCCAGAACTTGGCGAAGCATGTCTATGTCTTCAGACATTTGTTCGGTGCTTCCGCTCATCATGGACTGTTGCATTTGTTCGCTCATTTGTCTCATCTTTTGAGCTGCCTTTTTTTGGTTCTTCTTTGCGTCATTTTGTTGTTGCTCCTTAGCTTCTTGATTAGGGCTTTGTTCCTTTTTTTCTAAATTTTCACTCGCTTCTTGCTGCTCTTTTTTAATGTCATCTTCTTTCTTTTTGTCATTTGGCACATCAAGTGGCTCAATTAGCTTGTTATTCTCTTTTCGTAATTCTTCTAACTCTTTTTGTATTTCTTCGAATTTTTTATTTAACTCGTCTTGCTTCTCTTTGGTGTTATTTTCTCCTGATTCTTTTGATAATTTTTCTTGCTCTTCAGCTAATAATTCGAGCTCTAAGCGAATCTTTTCAGATTTCATGGTTACATAATAACGTTTTGTTAATTCAAGTAACTGTTGAAGGCTTCGCTTTTTGTTTTTGTTTTGTTTTGCCAATTCCTCAAGCTTTTGCGACAGTTGTTCTTTTTGGATTTTTTTAGATAGTTTCTCAAGCTCTTTTAGCAATTCTTCATCTTTTTTAAGTTGCTCTTGGTTTTCCTCTAAACGTTGTTTTAGATTTTCTTTAAAAGGGTCTTCCTTGTTCTCTTTTTGAAAATTCTCTAGGTTCTCTTTAAGCTGCTTATTAAAGTTTTTTATCATTTCATCTTGCTGCTTTTGACGCTTAATGAAATTTTCTAGTTTCTTTTTGTCGTTAAAATTGAGTTCGGATTTTTCTTTTTGTGTCTTTGAAAACTCTTTCAGTTCTTCATCTTGTTCTTCTAATTTCTCAAGTGAGTTGTTAAGGTTATCTATGGTCTCGTTTTGCTCTTTTAATTGTTCTTGTTCAACCTCATCCTTTGTTAGCTTTCTGTATGAAAACGTGCTGCTCTTGGTGCTTTTGTAATTACTTAAAGCGTCATTGTCAAACACCTCAAAATACAAATCGTAACTAATACCTTCTTCTAAATTTAATTGATTAGGAAATACGCTTACAAATTCATCAAAATTTGATTTAGATATATTTAAACGTTCAGTATTCTTCTCTTTATCGGAATCACTTGGGTAGTAAACTAGTTGAAGCTTGCTCAAACCATAATCATCACTAACTTGTCCATAAAAATAAAGAGTTTGGCTATCCAAAGAATCTTGTTCCATCTTCACGTTTAGCTCTGGATATTCGTCCCTAATTACATGTATTGAAAAAGATAGGTTTTCATAGTCCTTTAAATCCTTGTTGCTAGTTTGTAAACTATAATCCAACGACTTAAACAAACGCTTTGTTAAATTAAACTCATTGTTTTCGCCATTAAATTTCTCTAAAGAGTCTTGTGTGCTTAAAACCACATTGTTAGTGGATTTTGTTTTTAAATTCCATGTAACCTTAGTGCCTTGAGGTACAATAGCGTTGCCATTGCTTTTTAAGGTTTCGTTTTGTTTTTTGGTATATGCTGGATAATCTAAAACTAAATCAAAACTCAATAATCTAGGAGTGTTTATGACTTCCAAATTATAGTCTCTTGAGTTTACATTATTTGCAAATAGATGAAATTGAATGTTTTGCTTTGGCTGAGTAAATGCATACTCGAAAACACCTGAGCTAATTTGTTTTAAATAATACGTTTCATTATTATATGTTATTTGAACATTGTCTGGAATAACCTCTCCTTCTGTTTGAACGATTAGGTTAAAATCTTTACTTTCTAATGCTTTTAAACTATCGTTTACAATAAAGAATTGAAATGGCGCAGGTGGCTCAAAAGCCGTTTTGTAATTTACAACACGCTCGTAGCTATCACTAAACCAATTGTACTTGCCAGATATAAAAGAAAACAAGATAATTAAAAGAGGAATTGCCGCATACTTTAGATACTTAATATTGCTCTTAAAGTTAATCGCCAACTTAAAAGGAATTGGATTTAGTTCTAAAGATTTTTGTTCAATACTTGCTAGCAAAAGCTCCGATTCTTTTGAATTCTCTTTTAGTTGAAGTACGTTTAGTAATTTATCATTAACCTCAGGGAAATAATTTCCAATAATTTTGGAAGCCTCCAAAAAATCAATCCCTTTTTGGAATTTGAAAAGCTTAGCTATGGGTTTTATAATAAACTTTACAAACAGTGCAGCTTCTACCAAGACAAATACCCAAAATAATACAGTTCTTGCCGTAGTATTTAACCATAAAGCATACTCAATTAAAAGCGTTACCAAAAAATACAGCAAACCAATAGCAAAAAATAAAATAATGCCTTTAATAAGTTCGCTTGTGTAGTATTTTTTTATAAATGCCTCAAGCTTATATTGTATGTTCTTAAAGTTGCCCAATAGCCTATATTTAATAGTTTCAACTAATAAATCTACAATTTTATTGTTAACTTGTTGCTCTTAAATTGTATAACATTGTGTTAAAGTCGATGATTAGCCATGCTTCATCGGTATTTTGAATTTACATGAAACCTCAAGACCTAAAATATTTATCTGCTTTAAGCGTTCCATTAAGTGTTATAGTTGGGCTTTATTTTAAAGGATATTGGTTGTTCTTAACACCTGTTTATCTCTTTGTTTGTATACCAATTTTAGAATTGCTTTTAAAAGAAGAAAACAGTAATTATTCTGAATCCGAAACAGCTTCAAAAGCTATTAACCCTGTTTTCGATTGGCTATTATACTTAAACCTTCCCATTGTTTATGGGCTGCTCATTTGGGCTATGCTTGAAGTGTCAAGTGGTACTTTGGGAGCTTATGAGTTTTTTGGCTTGACGCTTTCTGTTGGTATGGTTTTGGGTGCTAACGGTATTAATGTGGCACATGAATTAGGACACAGACAGGCCTCTAAAGAACGCTTTATTGGTAAGGTGTTGTTGTTGCCTTCGCTATACATGCACTTTTATATTGAACATAATTTTGGGCATCATTTACACGCTGCCACCAAAGAGGATCCTGCTACTGCTAGGTTTAAACAAACGCTTTATTCTTTTTGGATCACCTCAACAGTACGACAATACTTTAGCGCTTGGCGTATTCAAAAACAATTGCTTAGAAACCAAAAGCTGTCTTTCTTCTCGATGCGAAACGACATGTTTTGGTATTTGATTCTGCAAGGGTTATATCT
This sequence comes from uncultured Flavobacteriaceae bacterium, assembly GCA_945788155.1. Classification (GTDB taxonomy): domain Bacteria; phylum Bacteroidota; class Bacteroidia; order Flavobacteriales; family Flavobacteriaceae; genus Pontimicrobium. The sequence continues at coordinate 2,729 of CALZKX010000092.1, read as the reverse complement.
AATTACTGTATTTCTTGTTTTTGGTAAAACCGTTTTGTTTTTTGCTGTTCTTGCTGCTGTTACTGGCTTTTTGTTGTTGGAAACAGTTAATTATATAGAGCACTATGGTTTGCTTAGAAAGAAAACGGATTCTGGAAGATACGAGCGCGTTAAAGAAATGCACTCATGGAATTCCAACCATGTTATTGGTAGAATTATGCTTTACGAACTAACGCGTCACAGCGACCATCACTTTAGATCTTCAAAAAAATATCAGGTTCTAGAGTGTCACGACAACAGCCCTCAGTTGCCCTATGGCTATCCAACATCCATGGTTTTAGCCCTATTTCCGCCTTTGTGGTTTTCAATAATGAATAAGCGTGTTCCTCCTGAAATGGTATTTTTATAAAGATTAAATAATAGACCACTTCACTTTTAGACAATAGAAGTATCCTCTTTATTCTTTTTTCTTTGTTCTCTTACCTTATCAAGTTATCTTTGCGGTCTTAAACAATATTCATGACTAAAAATGTTCGCGTTCGCTTTGCTCCAAGTCCAACAGGACCATTACACATTGGTGGAGTAAGAACTGCTCTTTTCAATTACTTATTTGCAAAAAAGCACAATGGCACGTTTGTGCTTCGTATAGAGGATACAGACCAAAATAGATATGTTGAAAGTGCTGAAGATTACATTATAGAGTCACTAAAATGGTGCGGAATTCCTTTTGATGAAGGCCCTGGGAAAAATGAGGGTTTTGGTCCTTACAGGCAAAGCGAACGCAAACACTTATACAAAGAATATGCTAATAAATTGATTGCTTCCGGAAATGCTTACTATGCTTTTGATGCTGCTGAAACATTAAATAATCACAGAAAAGAACACGAGTCACAAGGAAAAACCTTTATCTATAATTGGCACAACCGATTAAAGCTGAGTAATTCCTTATCGCTTTCGACTGAAGAAGTAAAAGCGAAATTAGATGCAGGAGACGATTATGTAATTCGTTTTAAATCACCAAAAGACGAAACACTTCATCTAAAAGATATTATTCGTGGTGATATAAAAATTGATACTAATATCTTAGATGATAAGGTTCTTTTTAAAAGTGATGGTATGCCAACCTACCATTTGGCAAATATTGTAGATGACCACTTTATGCAAATATCGCATGTTATTCGTGGTGAAGAATGGCTGCCTTCTTTAGCATTGCACCAACAATTATACGATGCTTTTGAGTGGAAAGCTCCTGAATTTGCACATTTACCATTAATACTAAAACCAACTGGAAAAGGCAAATTGAGTAAACGTGATGGCGATAAACTAGGATTTCCGGTATTTCCTTTAGAGTGGAAAGACCCTAATTCTGGAGAGATTTCAAGAGGCTATAAGGATGATGGTTATTTTCCAGAAGCTATGGTGAATTTTTTAGCTTTTTTAGGTTGGAACCCTGGAACTGAGCAAGAAATTTTTAGTTTGGACGAGCTAATAAACGTTTTTGATTTAAATCGCGTCAATAAATCTGGAGCACGTTTTGATCCTGAAAAAATCAAATGGTTTAACCACCATTATATGCAAGAGCAATCAAATGATAATTTGGCAGCATCGTTTAAAGCGTCTCGTGAAGAATTATCAACTATTGATAAAGATTATATTGCCTTGGCTATTGGGTTGGTTAAAGAACGAGCAACTTTTGTAAGTGACTTTTGGGATCTAAGCAATTTCTTTTTTGAAGCGCCTAAATTTTATGTCGAAAAATCAGCTAAAAAAGCCTGGAAAGATGATACGGATTCTATCATGAAAGAATTGGCCTCTGTGATAAGCAATATTGAAGTAGAGTCTGCTGAGCAGCTTCAAACAGAAATTAAAGAGTGGATTGTCAACAAAGAAATTGGGTTTGGAAAAGTTATGCAGCCACTTCGTTTGGCTTTAGTAGGAGATCTTAAGGGTCCTGATCTTTTCCAGATTATGTTTTTAATTGGTCGAGATGCTGCAGTAAGAAGAATAGAATTAGCTATTGCACAAATTAATTAATTTGTTTCATGCTTTTTTTGGCTTAAGTCTTTTTAATCAAAATGTAAATAATGCAGTTAACATTATTGTTTCTGGATTACCTTTAAAATCCGTGTCTTGATTTAGGTTTTTATTTAGTTTATCAAACATATTTAAAAAGCCATAAATGTATTGCGCATTCACCCTTAATGGCCCAAAGCCTGCCGTGGCTCCAACAGCTCCATTTATATTAAACTTAGACATTTCTGTTATATCTGATGCTAATAAATCACCGAAACCATTTATATAATACCCTTCTTGTTCACTGTTTTTAAAGTCTAAATTCCCATTGTACTGTAATTGAGGACCAGCATCTATAGTAACATTATTTCCTAATACTTTTGCGTGAAATAAAAAGCCTAATTGCGCAGCCATTTGCTTGTATTTTATTTGCTCGTTGCCAGCGATATCATTGGTGATTCTTCCAGATATTTCTAATGTGTTTTCTGAAATTTGCATACCATAACTCACTGTGTACCACTTATTAGGAATATCGACACCTGCGGCTAAAGAAACCACAAACCCATTGCCTTTGGTGGTAATAAAATTATCTGTTTTAATGTTATACATGCTTATGCCTCCACCAATACTAAAACCATTCTTAATATTATAACTTTTATGCTGCGCGTTTATGATTGTAACAAAAAAGGTGCTTAATGCTACTAATAAGATAAGCTGTTTGTTTTTCATGTGATTTT
>CALZKX010000091.1 GCA_945788155.1 uncultured Flavobacteriaceae bacterium | reverse complement strand
TTTTTTTAATAGCACTACCAGTTATTATAAAACTGGCAATTTTTAATCCAAATCTTCAATATATTAATCGAACAAATGTTATTAAAACATAATTGTTCATGAAACTAGCTATAATTAATTCATCGTTAAAAGTTGCAGCTTCACTTCTTCTTTTTATATTTTTTTCATCAACTTTTGAAGCGCAAACTAAAAGAATTAAGCGACCAAAAAGTCGCGTGGGAGTTACTAGTATTGATAGGTTTGTGCAAGAATCATTCGATCTATATGACAAAGTTTATATGTATGATGGTTATGCAGCGGCAGGAACACCATTAGAAGATGACGACATTGATGTGCTTGAAGATGCACTCACTGATTTAGATATTGTTTTACAAACAGCTCCAGATATTGTATCAGATATAAATGGTATTAGCATGCTTAAACAGGCAAAGGCTACACTACAAGTTAATAGAGCAAAAAAAGGCTTGAAATACAGTATAAAAACTGCCAAGGAATTATTGTTAGGCCAACGTAAACGTGACGATACTGAAACTGATGACGATACAAACACTGATTCATCAAGTGAAGATGATGATAATTTGGAATCTTCTAATGATTCAATTGATGAAAAAGATGCAGAAGTAGAATCTGAAAATATTTCAGATAAATTAGAAATATATAGTAAATACGATTTTGTTCCAGGCGATAAGCAATTGTTTTTTGATGATTTTTCGCAAGATTTTGTTGGTGATTTCCCAAGTAAATGGAATACAAACGCCTCAGGTGAAGTCGTTAGAGTGAACGCTACCGAAAACTGGTTTGAATTAAAATCTGGTTATGGTGTGTTCTTTGTTCCAGATGTTAATGACCTTCCAGAAGATTATACCATAGAATTTGATTTACTGTCAAAAGGAATAGGAAAGCAAACTTCATCTACAGCTAGGTTTCATGTTATTTTAAGTGACAACAATAAGTTTAATAATGGTAACGACCACTATGCATTTGTATCTATACCACTTGGCCAATATGGCGCATTTTCGCTTCGTGCAAAAAACTTTTTTAATAAAAGTAGTGGTGATGTTAATACCGATATTAAAGCTGATATTAGAGACGAAGTTTTAAACCAACCACATATAGCTATTTCGGTAACTAAAAACCGATATAGACTTTGGATAAATGAAGTAAAGTATGTTGATATTCCACGTTTTATTCAAGAACTAGATGTGTTAAATCACATTAAATTTCATATTAATAACTTTAAAGATGGTAAAGAACGTGTATTTATTCGTAACCTAAAAGTCGCCGAAGGTGGTGTAGATTTACGTCGAAAATTATTGTCTGAAGGTAAAATATCTACCAATGGTATTTTGTTCGATTCTGGTTCGGCGAACATACAGCCACAATCACTTGGTATAATCAGGCAGATTTCGCAAGTATTAATGCAAGATGCAAGTATCAATTTAAATATTATTGGACATACTGATGCCGATGGTAGCGATGATGTTAACCTAAAACTTTCTAAAGCAAGAGCAGAAGCTGTAAAACAAGCACTCATAAATATTTATAAAATTTCTGGCGACCGACTTGCAAGCGAAGGCAAAGGCGAAAGCGAACCTGTTGGCGACAATGCAACAGCTGCTGGAAAAGCAAAAAACAGACGTGTGGAATTTGTAAAAAACTAACGATAACCAAATCGAGAAGCCGAATCTATTGTGAGGCGCCAAGATAGAAATGTCTTGGCGTTTTTTTGTTGCTAATATACATTTTGATTTTTCCTGAAAAAACGACTACCTTCGTTTTGATTCCAATCTAAACAATTAAGGAAATTCATATCATAACACTGGTAACCTTTTTAACTTATACGACTGAAACAATGATAACATTCTTTAGAAAAATTCGACAAAAATTATTTGCTGAAAATAAATTTAAAAAATATCTCCTCTATGCAATTGGAGAAGTTACACTAGTAATGATTGGTATCCTTTTAGCCTTTCAAGCAAACCAATGGAAAGAAAACAAAGCCGAAAGAGAGTTAGAAATTAAATTGATTACTGAAATTAATAATGGTCTAAAAAGTGATTTAATTGATGTAAAAATAAACAACGTTTGGCAAAAAAGAATTCTTAATAATCAATACAAGGTTATCGATTGGCTATTAAGTGATAAGGAACTTAATGATTCCGTTACTTATCAATTTTCAATGGCAACAAAAAGAACCTCCTTCATGGTTTCCAGTGCTCCTTTTGAATCATTGAAAGAATTTGGACTGAATAAAGTTTCAAACGATTCTATAAAGCATAAAATAATTAGGTTATACGATGTTTTATATCCTGCATATGAAAAAGTTCTAAATTATTACTATATGCATGATGATAAGCTATTTGAAGCAGGAATTAATTATTTTAACGAGTGGACTATGTCACCAGATGCGATTACTACAAAACCCAAGAACATCATGGCTTTAAAAGCCGATCATACTTTTTTAATGCGACTTAAAAATTTAACTAATTTCAATAATTATCTGGTAGGTACAAATGCTAAAATGGAAAAATTATTGATTGAAATTATTGATTTAATCGAATTAGAGTTAAAAAAATAGCGAAAGCAGGACGATTAAAAAGCCAGATTCTATGATGACCATTAGACAAACCATTGGAAAAACCTTAAACACACTCCTAGGAAATCAAATTTTATATACTTTATAATTACTCCAAATTCTGTAGTATTGCACTTTTAAATTACATCCATGATTAAACGTACAAAAGCCTCCATTTCTAAATGTATATTACATAAAGTTAGCAACAAATGCTGACCTATTCTGCGAATATCACATCAGACATATTTTTTATAAAGCACAATAATATCACATTGTAATGTGATATTTAAAGATGCTCTACTTTCTTTTAATAAAATTCACTAAAATATCACACTAAAATATGATTTTAAACGTATTATTCGTTTATTTTTCGTATTTTTACATTAAAATCACATTATACAATTATAAAAATGGTAGGAAAAAGTATAAAAGAGCGAAGAAAAACACTGCGAGTTACTCAACCGCAAGTTGCTGAACTTGCCAACATAAGTGTTAATACTCTTTATAAAATTGAAAGAGGACAGGCAAATCCTACCTTAGAAACATTAACAAAAATTGCAGATGTATTAGGTATGGAAGTTATTTTAAAAGTTAAAAATCTTCAAAAACCTAATTAATGAGACAAGCAGAAATATACTATAAAGGTGAAAAAGCTGGTATGCTAACTCAACTAGATAATGGTCATTTTGAATATACATATGACAATTTATGGTTAGCAGATAATAGCAAACCTCCAATAAGCTTGACATTACCAAAAAGTAAAAATAAATACGAATCGGATTATTTATTTCCCTTTTTCTATAACATGTTACCGGAAGGGACAAATAAACAAGTTGTTTGTAAGCATATGCGAATAGATACTAACGACTATTTTAGTTTACTTCTTACTACTGCACGTTATGATACGATTGGTGCTGTTACAGTAAGAAAAATATAAATTGATATGAGTTTTCCAATTATTGAATATTGCCCTGGAACCTTAACAAAGGGTTACAACACATATAGTACGACATGTTTAAGAAGAATGTTTAATGGTCGTAAAGTAAATCATATTCTCCCCTACGATTCACCCACAGGTAACGGAACAACTGAAGATCTTTTTCTTGAAAACAAAATACGCATCTCAATATCGGGTGTGCAAGAAAAGTTTTCCGTACTACTTGAGAAAAATAAACTTCGACTAATTGATGAAGGTGAACGAGGTAGATACATTCTTAAACCTATTCCAAGTGTTGGCAAAAAGCTAGATCAGATGCCAGCAAACGAACACCTTACCATGCAAATAGCAAGGCAAATATTTAATATTGAAACTGCTGAAAACGCATTAATATTTTTTAAAAATGGTCAACCTGCTTACCTAACAAAAAGATTTGATGTTAAGGAAGATGGTTCCAAATTAGCAAAAGAAGATTTTGCTTCATTAGCTGGACGCACACCTCAAACTCATGGAGAAAACTATAAATATTTAGGTAATTATTTAGAAATGTTCGAATTGATGAAAAAGTTTTTACCAGCTTACCAGCTAGAAGCACCAAAATTGTTTTCATTGATTGTCTTTAATTATTTATTTTCAAATGGTGATGCCCATTTTAAAAACTTTTCCTTAATAGAAACTCCCTTAGGAGATTATAGATTGAGTCCTGCCTACGATTTACTGAATACTCGAATACATATAGAAGATTCAGATTTTGCATTAGATGATGGTTTACTACCAAAAAATTTAGCAAAAGGTAATGTATGGGTTCAACTAAATTTATTAGCCGAAAAAGCAGCACTTAGTAAGGTGCAAAAAGATAGTATTTTTGAAAATTTACTTTCAAAAAAAGAAGAAGTTGAATATTTGATTAATTCATCATATCTAAATGAAAGAACAAAACGCAACTATACTCAAGCATACGAAACAAGGTTGAAAAAAATTAAAAAGTCTAGCATACAACAAGGTGTGTAATTAATTGCTTAAAATTTAAATTCTTAACTAGTATAATTATTCCATAATCCTCCTAAATTTAGTAGTATTGCACTTCTAAATTACACCCATGATTAAACGTACAAAAGCCTCCATTTCTAGATGTATATTACACAAAGTTGGTAATAAATTTAATAGCACTAAAAATACTTTTTCGGAGCAACCTATAGATTTTGATGAAGCTAGTTACGATTTAATTTTACCATATCTACTGCGTCCTTTTGGGAGCGTTGCAGAAAGCTACAGGTTTAATCATCACTCCAACATCAACCTTAATGAAATTAATAGTTATGCCTCACAATTGTTAAAGGACGACACTGGTTTTGTAGCCACTTCAAAACACATTGTTACACATTTGTTCGAGCAATCTAATTCTGCCCAAATAAAAACTGGCGATGTTATAATTTGTATGTTTCATGATATACAATATGAAGATTATCTCACAGATGCCATTGGTATTTTTAAAATTGAAAATAAAACAAGTTTTTTTCAAACCTATTTAGAAAACAACAGCTACGATTTATTTGTACAAAAAGGCATTCAAGCCAAAAAAGTAGATAAAGGTTGTTTAATTTTAAATGCTGCTGATGGTGAAGGAAACATTGTACTTAGTGTAGACCATAACAATTACGACGCACAATATTGGATTAAAAGTTTTTTAAACGTTAAATATCCCAACGACTCCAATCAACATACCAAAAACTATATTGAAATGTGCAGGGAGTTTTCAAAAGAAATTGTACAACCACAATTTGGCATGCAAGAACAAAGCTCGTTTTTAGCAAAAACGGTTGATTTTTTTAAAGAAAACGAAGTGGTAAACATTGAAACCTTTAAAGACGACGTTTTTGAAGAAGAAGACCACATTCAGCTATTTGAAGACTACAAAAAAACCTTTGAGAGCGATAATAATGTACTAATTAGAAATCAGTTTGATGTCTCTGAAGTGGTTTTAAAAAAGCAAAAACAAAAAATTAAAACCGAAATAAAACTCGACACCAACATTCAAATAAAGCTCGATGTGGATGCTCCTGATGCCTCAGCCGAATATTTAGAACGTGGTTACGACAATGAGAAAAAAATGCATTATTACAAAGTGTATTTTAATGCCGAGGGATGATTTTTTAGCACCTCAGCTTCAAAAAGCTGAGAAAAATGTTTTAGTAATTTTTCTTTAACCTCAGCTTCATCAACAGTAGCTTTACCAAGTTCAA
>CALZKX010000090.1 GCA_945788155.1 uncultured Flavobacteriaceae bacterium | reverse complement strand
ATTATTATTGCCAATAACGTCATTAAAGCCACAAGAGTCATACTTCCTGTAAATAACGAAAAAAATATTCCCGAACGCTTCGGGCTAAGGCATCGTGCAGCTATTGGTATTACCGAAAAAACCGATGCGCTTGCTATTGTTGTATCAGAAGAAACTGGTCAAATTTCATACATAAAAAACGGTGAATTTATTATGTACAAAAACACCGAAAAACTTATTGAAAAAATCAAGGAAGACTTGATTTAGTTAAGCAATCTCCTCCTGCAAAAACTGTACTTCGTATAAGTTGCGATAGTAACCATCTTGCTTTTCTAATAGTTGGGCATGAGTACCTTGCTCAACTATTTCGCCAGCATCCAAAACAATGATATTATCTGCTTTTTTAACTGTTGCCAGTCTATGTGCTATAACAATAGAGGTTCTCCCTTTGGTGATTTCATCTGTAGCTTCTTGCATTAATTGCTCAGAATACGAATCGACCGAAGAGGTTGCCTCATCTAATATTAAAATACTAGGATTAGTAACATAGGCACGCAAAAAAGAAATTAATTGACGTTGCCCTGACGATAACATCACACCACGTTCTTTTACATTGTAGTGATAACCGTTGGGCAAACTCATAATAAAATCGTGAATTCCAATTTGTTTGGCTGCTTGCTTAACTTCTTCTTCAGAAATATTTGGGTCTCTAAGCGTTATATTATTTAGTATGGTATCAGCAAATAAAAATACATCTTGCAATACAACAGCAACTTGTCTCCTTAAAGAATTTAAAGTCACCTCTTTTATATTAATGTTGTCTATTAAAACATTGCCTGAGTTAATGGTGTAAAACCGATTTAATAAATTAATGATTGTGGATTTTCCTGCACCTGTTGCTCCAACAATTGCTACCATGTCTCCTGCATTCACATTAAACGAAATGCCTTTAAGCACTTCTTCGTCATCTACATACGAAAAACGCACATCATTAAATGTTATATCCCCTTTAAAGTGCGAGGCAATTGCTTCGCCAGAATCATCTATATTAGACGTTGTATCCAATACCTTAAAAACACGGTCTGCAGCAACCATACCCATTTGAAGCGTATTGAACTTATTGGCTATTTGGTTTAATGGTCTAAACATCATTGGGATCATCATGATAAACGCTGTTAAATCTCCTAACGATGTTGTTTGTTGCAACACCACATTTAAACCTCCAAACCAAACTACCAAGCCTAAGGTAAGTGATGATAGCAGCTCTGCTATTGGGAAGAAAATAGAATTATACCAAACCGTCTTTAACCATCCTTTTTTATGCCGTTCGTTAATGGCTTTAAAGTTTTTGTACTCGATATCTTCACGAGCAAATAATTGTAAAATCTTCATCCCAGTTACGCGTTCTTGTACAAATGAGTTAAGGTTGGAAACCTCGTTACGTACTTCTTCAAAAGCTTTTTTCATATACTTTTGAAAAATCTTTGTTGCAATTAGTACAAAAGGTAATGTACTGAACACAATGATACTTAAACGCCAGTTCATAAAAGCCATTGTCATTCCTATAAATAACATTTTTAAAATATCGCTAAAAATCATGAAAAGCCCTTGACCAAAAATATCGGCTATACGCTCCATATCGGTTACTGCTCTAGTAATTAAAACACCAACCGATGAATTGTCGTAATATTTCATCTTAAAATTAAGAATATGCCTAAAAAGCTTAACCCTTACATCTCTTACAACCGATTGCCCAAGCCAACCTGCATAATAAATAAACAGCAAATTACTAGAAACTTCTAAAACCAGAAGCACCAACATAGCAATTATATATGGCAAAAAACCTTCTAATTGCTGGCTTGTAATGTTTTCATCAATTGCTAACTGCAAAACTTTAGGTCTTAAGGCACCAAAAACAGCCAAACCAATAACAGTTATTAAAGACAATACAAATACCCAACGATAGGGTTTTATATAAACCAGAAGTCTCTTAAAGAGTTTTGTGTCAAAAACGTTTTCTTTTCTTTTAGCCATTTATTTTTTTACTATATAATTTGGGTATTCGATATTCGTTAAATATAAGGCATGTCCAGGAACTGACGCTCCAGCCTTTTTTCTGTCTTTGGATTTTAATATTTCGTGAAATTGCTCGATACTAATCTTCTCTAAACCAACGTCAATCATAGTTCCAACTATGGCTCTAACCATGTTACGCAAAAACCTATTGGCAGTAATTGAAAAGATGAGCATCTCATTTTCATTAACCCATTCAGCCTTTATAATGTCGCAATTGTATGTTTTTACATCGGTATTACTTCTAGAAAAACATTTAAAATCTTCGTATTCAAATAACACCTTACACGCCTTATTCATTACATCGATATCTAAAGGAAGTTTAAAATTATAAGAATAGTTATAATCAAACACATTTTTGGTTAAAGAAATTTTATAAATATAGCTTCTGCTAATAGCATCAAAACGTGCATGAGCATTATTTGAAACCACAAAAATAGCATGAATAGCGATGTCTTTTGGTAAAAAAGAATTTAATTTATATGTTAAATCTTCAGGTGAAAAAGCAACATCTGTATCAAAATGTGCAAACATCTGTTTTGCATGTACACCAGCATCAGTTCGTCCAGCTCCAACAATTTCAATAAGTTCTCTTAACAAGGTAGATAAAGCCTTCTCTAACACCTCTTGTACCGAAATAGCATTGGGTTGATTTTGCCATCCATGATAGGCTTTTCCATTATAAGAAAGTTCAATAAAATACCTCAATCTATTTTTAATACTTTTGTTAACAAGAAGCAAAGATAAATAGATTTGTGACTTTAGATTTATGATTAACATTTTATAATGAAATAAGCACATAGCTATTACTTATATATGAAAAAAATACTTTTAATATCAGACACGCACAGTTATATTGGAGACGATATACTAAAACACGTAAAAAAAGCAGACGAAGTTTGGCATGCTGGCGATATTGGTGATATGATTGTTACAGATACCATCAAGGATATAAAACCTCTAAGAGCCGTTCATGGCAATATTGACGGTCACGAAGTTAGAGCAGAATTTCCTGAAAATAATAGATTTATGTGCGAAGGCTTGGATGTATGGATAACGCACATTGGAGGTTATCCAAAAAGATATAGTCCTAGAATTAAAGGTGAATTAACAAATAATCCACCAGATATATTTATTTGTGGGCATTCTCATATTTTAAAAGTGGTGCAAGACAAAAAATTAAGTCTGCTACACATGAATCCAGGCGCTATTGGTATACACGGGTTTCATACTGTAAGAACCATGTTGCGTTTTGAAATTGATGGCAAAAAAATTCAAAATCTAGCAGTAATAGAATTTAAAAGGTAAAAAAGAATCCAGACAAGTTTTACTTCGTCTGGATTCACGCACTAATACTACTAAGATGATAGGTTTATCTCAACCGATCTACAGATTTTACAAGCTCTTCATCCTTTTTTATGGCTTTATTGGCTAAAACCAAAAATACGATAGAAAAAATAGGTAGAAGAATCCCAATACCTTTCTCAGAAACCGTAGTTTCTCCAGATAAATTAAGTGATCGATACACAAATAATCCTAGTAAAATAAAGTTTAATATGATGTTAAGACGTCCCATTACAAACTGAGACTTCCT
>CALZKX010000089.1 GCA_945788155.1 uncultured Flavobacteriaceae bacterium | reverse complement strand
TAGGATAAATATTACTCAATAAATACTAGTGATAATGCAACTTTATCGATAAAAATACTATTTTTTGGGTTAAATTTTTGTTCAAAAGCATTTTTATTTTTTAATTAGCTATTAATTAATCGAAACTTAATTCACAGATTTTTATATTAACAGTATTGATTAATAGCAAATAAAGAAAGAAGGAGCGCAAATTTGGCGCTCTTTTTTTATGCTTTATTTTTTGATACCTTTGATTTATGAAAAAATTAATCATCATAAATGGTCCAAATCTTAACTTACTTGGTAAAAGAGAACCAAACATATATGGAAGCTTAACATTCATGGAGTTTTTTGATGCTACAAAAAAAAAATATCCACAAGTAAGTTTAGAACATTTTCAATCGAATATTGAAGGTGAATTGATTGATAAATTGCAGGAAGTAGGTTTTAATTATGATGGTGTTATATTAAATGCAGCTGCTTATACGCATACATCTGTTGGTATTGGCGACGCTGTAAAAGCTATTGAAACTCCAGTTATTGAAGTTCATATATCTAATACTTTTGCTAGAGAAGAGTTTAGACACAAGTCATTTATTTCTCAAAATGCCAAAGGTGTGATACTTGGATTTGGATTGCAGAGTTATGAGTTGGCTATTCAAAGTTTTATAAATTAGACCGCTTCGCTTATAGAATACAGACTGTTCATTTTATTCACTTTTAGAATTAAGACTCATATTTAGAATAATAAAAAAGTTCCAGAAATTTCTGGAACCTTTAGTCTATATTCTTAATTCTAAAAGTTTGAGTAGCAAACGATCTTTATTCTTTTCTATAAATGTATCACTTCGCCATAAGCCGCTGCAACAGCCTCCATAACTGCTTCACTCATTGTAGGATGTGGGTGAACCGCTTTTAATACTTCATGTCCAGTTGTTTCTAGTTTTCTTCCTAAAACAGCTTCAGCAATCATATCAGTTACACCAGCACCAATCATGTGGCAACCTAGCCATTCGCCATATTTAGCATCAAAAATCACTTTTACAAATCCATCTTTATGTCCACTAGCACTTGCTTTTCCAGATGCAGAGAATGGAAATTTGCCAATTTTTATATCGATACCTTGTTCTTTAGCTTGTTTTTCAGTTAAACCTACACTAGCAATTTCAGGAGAGCAATACGTACAACCAGGAATATTCCCATAATCTAATGCTTCAACATGTTGTCCAGCAATTTTTTCGACACATAAAATACCTTCAGCAGATGCTACATGTGCTAATGCTTGTCCTGGTGTTACATCTCCTATAGCATAATACCCAGGAATGTTAGTTTGGTAATAGTCGTTTACAATAATTTTGTCTCTATCTGTAACAATCCCTACATCTTCTAATCCAATATTTTCGATATTCGATTTTATACCTACTGCTGATAACACAATATCGGCATCCAGAATTTCTTCACCTTTTTTAGTTTTTACAGTGGCTTTTACACCTTTTCCAGAAGTATCTACACTTGTAACTTCAGCTGATGTCATTATGTTGATGCCACTTTTCTTAAAGGAACGTTCTAGTTGTTTTGAAACATCATCATCTTCTACAGGCACTATTTTTGGCATAAACTCAACAATTGTAACCTCAGTTCCCATGGCGTTATAGAAATAAGCAAACTCAACGCCAATGGCACCAGAGCCTACAATAACCATCTTTTTTGGCTGCTTTTCTAAAGCCAATGCTTCTCGATAACCAATCACCTTTTTACCATCTTGTGGCAAACTTGGTAATTCACGCGAACGCGCTCCTGTAGCGATAATAATGTGATCTGCACTATACTCAGTACCATTTACATCTACTTTTTTTCCAGGTTTAATTTTTCCATAGCCGTTAATAACGTCAACTTTATTTTTTTTTAATAAAAATTGAACACCTTTACTCATACCATCAGCAACACCACGACTACGTTTTACAACAGCATCAAAATCTTTGTCAGCTTCTTTTACCGATAATCCATAATCTCCAGCATGTTTTAAATATTCAAAAACTTGAGCCGATTTCAACAAGGCTTTTGTAGGGATACAGCCCCAATTTAAACACACTCCTCCAAGGCTTTCCTTTTCTACAACTGCGGTTTTAAATCCTAACTGTGATGCTCTAATGGCTGTTACATAGCCTCCTGGACCACTGCCGAGAACAATAATATCGTATTTACTCATGAGTATATATTTAAGTCATAAAATTAGGCTACGAATTTACGAAACCTAACTGTAATATTAAAGGTCTTCGGTAAAATGTCTTCTGCCTTTTTTCTTGGAGAACTTTTCTCGGTTATAACTCTTTGATTTGCCTTTGGGAATGGATAATGATTTCCAATTATCGTTTGTAATCATTTTACCTAAAAATACAAGTTGACCAATATGGTAAGAATAATGTGCAAGTTGCCTGTTAATGGCTTCTGCAATTGTATGTCCTTGGTTACGTATGTAAATTATTTGCTCAAGTTCCTCTTCAGTCAACGGTTTAATTGCATTAAATAAACAATTCCAGCCTTTTTCCCAAGCTTGGAGCATCTCAATCTTATTCGTATAAGTGTTCTCGAATTCTTGGTCACGTTGGCGCCAAGTTTTTTCACCATCTTCGTTTAAAAAATTGGTCCAACGAGACAACATATTTCCAACGATGTGTTTCGTAATGATTGCTATACTATTACTTTCAGGATTGTATTGCCAATGAATATCATTATCGGTTAGTTGGTCAAAAGTTTTTTCGCTAAGGCTTTTGTAATATTCAAACTGTTTTATAATGCTCGATAAATAACTGCTATTCATCTTTTTTAGGAATAAACTTTAAAGCTGCTCCATTTATACAATGCCGTAAGCCAGTAGTTTCGCTTGGGCCATCATCAAACACATGCCCTAAATGGCCTCCACAGGTTGCACAATGCTCTTCTTTTCTTGCTATACCTAAATTGTAATCTACCGAATAGGCAACATTTCCTTTTATTTCCCTATCAAAACTAGGCCAACCTGAACCAGAATCGTATTTATACTCACTTTTAAATAAAGGTGTTTCACAAGCAGCACAAACATAAACTCCTTTTAAATTGTTGTTGTTAAACGAACTACTAAAAGCAGGCTCTGTGCCAGCTTCCCTAAGCACATAATATTGCAAATCGGAAAGTTGGGCTTTCCATTCAGTTTCGGTTTTAGTAACAGAAAAATTCTCAGCTAGTTCTTTTTTTTGAGCTGAACTATTACAACTAAAAAACAAACTAATTAATGTAAGTGTACATATCTTTTTCATAGTAAAAGCATTAATTTAGTATTGTTAAAGTCGAAATATTATTATTAGGATTACAAAATTTATAAAAAAAGTGACAATTAATCATAGTTAGTGTCATAAATTTAAGAAACCTTTTTTGTAATTTTAAATTTCAAAAAAAAACCATAAACAAGATGAAATTTCGTAAACAATTAGTCGCAATTGGAGCTATACTTTTGTTTTTCTCATGTGCAACAAATCCTTTTACAGGAAAAAAGACGATGGCTTTTCCAGGCACAGAGAACGCAACATTATTCCCAACAGCTTTTGCACAATATGATGAATTTTTAAGTAAAAATAATATCGTTAAAGGTACCAAAGATGCTGAAATGATTACGAGAGTTGGACAACGCATAGCTGTAGCTGCCGAACGTTGGCTAAATGCCAATGGTTACGAAGGTTATTTAAAGGATTATAAATGGGACTATAATTTAGTTAACGATAAAACAGTAAATGCTTGGGCTATGCCAGGAGGGAAAATTGTATTTTATACAGGAATCCTTCCCATTGCTGCAGGAGAAACAGGTGTGGCTGCCATAATGGGGCACGAAGTGGCACACGCGCTCGCCAATCATGGACAACAGCGTATGAGTGCTGCATATGTGCAGCAGGGACTTGCAATTGCTGGTAATGTGGCTATAAAGGATGAGCAATCAAGAAATATATTTAACCAATCGTATGGAGTTGTGTCTAATGTAGGAGGTATGTTACCTTTTAGCAGAAGTCATGAAACTCAAGCAGATGAAATAGGGATACGTTTAATGGCAATAGCTGGTTATAATCCTGATGAAGCTGCGCAGTTATGGAAGCGTATGAAAGCTAATAGTGGAGGACAAGCACCACCAGAATTTTTAAGCACACATCCTTCTAATGATACAAGAATTGCTAACTTAATTAAGCTTGCTCCAAAAGCAAAAGAGGAGGCTAAGAAATTTGGTGTAACATCGTTTAGAGAATAATTTTTATAGCCATTTACATATAAATGGTTACTTTAGAAGCTGCTCATACAATTGGGCAGCTTTTTATTTATGGCAGTATTGGAAAAAGGAAGTAAAAAACTTTTAAACGCTTGGGCGTTTTATGATTGGGCAAACTCGGTATATCCATTGGTTATTACGTCGGCAGTATTCCCAATTTTTTATGGCGCATTAACTATTATTAAAGACACGGAAACGGGTGAGAAAATAAGTGACACTGTTACTTTTATTGGTTATAATTTTAATAATGATTCGTTAATAAGTTACATCACAGCACTAAGCTTTTTAGTAGTATCGTTTTTGTCTCCTGTCTTGTCTGGTATTTCAGATTATGTGGGCAATAAAGAAGGTTTCATGAAGTTTTTCTGCTATTTAGGCGCACTATCTTGTATTGGATTATATTGGTTTAGTTTGGATGTTTTATGGTTTGGCTTATTGTGTTATATGCTTGCATTAATAGGTTTTTGGGGCAGCTTGGTGTTTTATAACTCCTATTTACCAGATATAGCATACCCAGAGCAACAAGACAAAATAAGTGCGAAAGGATTTTCCCTTGGATATGTAGGTAGCGTAATTCTACTTGTTGTTAATTTGGTAATGATTTTATTTTACGACACTTTTGGTTTTGATGATGCTGGACAGCCAACCAGAATTGCTTTTATCATGGTAGGGATTTGGTGGATGTTATTTGCACAATACACATTTAAATATTTACCTACCGGAACAAATGAAGGACATAAAGTAACAAAGTCCGTATTGGTTCATGGCTATAATGAATTAAAAAAAATATGGAAAGCATTAAAAACCAATTTGGTTTTACGAAGGTATTTAAGTGCTTTTTTTGTCTACAGTATGGCTGTACAAACTATTATGATTGCAGCTACTTATTTTGCTGTCGAGGAGCTGGATTGGGGAACTCAAGATTCTACTACAGGACTAATTGTAAGTATTTTATTAATACAATTAGTGGCTGTTGTTGGTGCTAATTATACTGCAGATTTATCTGGTAAGATAGGTAATATAAAAACGCTGATTATTATTATATTTTGTTGGATTGTAATATGTGCTTATGCCTTTTTTATAATAACACCTGTTCAATTTTATATCACTGCTGGGTTAGTTGGACTGGTAATGGGAGGAATCCAATCGCTATCCAGATCTACTTACAGCAAGCTCATTCCAGAACAAACTGAAGATTCTGCTTCGTATTTTAGCTTTTATGATGTGGCTGAAAAAATAGGCATTGTTATAGGAATGTTTATGTATGGTTTTGTTGCCGAAATTACTGGAAGTATGCGATATTCAATTTTGTTCTTAATCACTTTTTTTATTGTTGGTGTCGTACTTTTATTTCGTATTCCAAAGAATGCGATAATCAACTAAATAAAAAAGAGGCTGTCTAAAAAGTGATTTTATTGTCATTTTGAGCTTTGTCAAAAAATCTCAATAATCAATAAATCAACAATTTAATTATTATGAGATTCTTATTTTTTATTCAGAATGGCACTTTTTAGACAGTCCCTTTTTTAGCAAAATAATTGTTCTTAGTTGCTAATAGTACCAGAACCTGATACTTTAGTATCTTCTTTTTCAGGGTTGCCTTTATATTCGATATCTCCAGAACCAGAAACTCGAGCTTTTAAACTTTTGTTGCTCACTACTTGTATATCTCCAGAGCCAGCAATAGAAGCGATTGTATTATTTGCTTGTAGTCCAAATGCATGTATATCGCCAGAGCCAGCAATTTTTACTTTTAAATCATTTGTATTGCCTTTTAAAGTCAAGTCTCCAGAACCAGCTAGACTACCTTCTAATGAAGATGTTTCCACGTTAAGGATTACATCACCAGATCCAGCTAAAGACACATCAAGACTATTAGTTTTTATTTTATCCTCATTCCATAAGTCTCCAGATCCAGCTAAAGATACATTATTAATATCTTCAAATGGGATAGTCACCTTGATGGTTTTATTCCAGCTTGGACTTAAATTTACTCCCTTTTCTACTTTTACAATTAAGTTACCGCCTTTAATTTCTGTGACGATGTGTTCTAATAAATTAGATTCTCCTTCTAATGTTATCTTTCCTTCAGTTCCAGCAACTAAAATATAATCCATAGAACCTGCACACTTAATGCCTTGATAATCTCCAGTATTTCTCGTTTCGGTAGTTACTTTTCCATTACCCTTAACTTTTTTTCCTCCCCACCATTGTGCATTTATTGTTGATACAGTTAAAATGGCTGCTAATAATAAAATTGATTTTTTACTCATCATACTTATACTGATTAAGTATTCGTGAAAATTTTTCAAATTTTTCATTTCTGTTTGTTTTTTGATTGTTATTTAATTTTTATTGAATGTAACACTTCCATAATCTGATGTGATGCTTATCGTATTTCCAGATCCTTTTGAGCCATGGTATCCTGAATATTTTTTACTGCTCGATTTTTCAATTCTTTTAGATACTTCTAAGTCGTCATCACCACGAAGCGAAGCATAACTTAAATCCAAATCGAAATCAAAATTATATCCAGAAGAATACCCTATAGTTATTTTCATGTAGTCTGATTCAATACCTACATCGCCTGCATTACTAGTCATGTTATTAATTTTCATGGAACCAAAATCAGCAGTGACAGATACATTTTTATACACCTCACCAATACGCAAGGTTAAGTAATCACTATCACCTTTAATATTGTTTGCTTTTTCAACAGTTAAAGAACCATAATCGCAATTATAAGTAACATCTTCTGCAATTTCAATAATCGATTTTGTATAATCTGTTTCTATATCTAAGTCATTGGTTTTACCTACAGTATAGCTGCTGTAATCTGCATTAATTGTTCCGCTTTTAATATAATCGAAGTAAGAGTTTTTTGTGTAATCAAAGGTCAAAACATTGTTATCTGCCATTAATTCTTTGGTTGTAATTTTTCCATAATCACAATCAATAATTGCGCGACCTTCAAGCTTATCCAAATTAATGCTGCCATAATCATTTTCAAGCTCTACATTATTGCTCATTGGCATTTTTACAACGTAGTTGATTTTCATGCTAACATTGCTGTTTCCCCAATTCCAAAAAGATTTACTTTTTGAAAAGTGTGTTTTTGCCACGACACGATTTGAAGTTGTAGAGAACACAATGTTAATGTCATCTAATTTTTTTTCAACTTTTTCTAGATTATTACCATTTGTAGTGATTGTCACATCAATAACAATGCGGTTTTCATTCCAAGTAACAATGTCAATATTACCATAGCTATTGTCTATCTCTAAGGTTGCATCAGAGTTTACATTAAACTCTTTATGCACTTTTTTTTCTTTAGTATGTTTACCATTTAAATCATTGTTGTAGGCTAATACTAACGATGGAATAAATAGTAAAGCAATAAAAGCCTTATAAAGTAGTGCTGTTTTCATTTTGTTCGTTTTTTGTTTGTTTTAAGTCATCTATTTGTTCTACTACATTTTGTAATAGGTCTATTCTGTCTTGAAAATTCGATATCATTGCGTAAATAACACGCTCATCTTTACCGCTTATGTTGAGGTCCAATTTTAATTGCTTGTAGTTTTCTTCCAAAATTTTAATTTGAAACAAGGCGTCAACAATTAAGTCTTGATATTCTGGTGATTCTTCGCTATTAAGTTTTTCGAGTTCTGTTGTAATTGTATTAGTAAGAAAGTCTTGAGTTGTCGCCATTTCAGGTGAAATACTAGCTAAATCTGTTGAGGCATTACTTTTTAAAACAGCAAATGAAATTGTTAAAAGTAATACAACCGAAGCCGCAACACTAAGTATGGGTTTCCATAATCTTAACACTGATTTTCTCTGTGCGATAACAACAGCATTTTGATTGTTTAGTTTGTCTAAAAAACGCTGTTTGTGTCCAATAGCTGGTTCCTCAGTATCAAATTGTCCTTCTACGTTTTTAAAAATGGTGTTTAAATTATCGTCACTCATAATAAATCTTTTTAAAACTCAGCTGCAAGCTGTAATTTTTTCCTTAAATTTTCCTTGGCTCGCGATATAGTTGTTCTGCAATTAGCGTACGAAATATTCATGATATCACTAATTTCTTCATAATCGTAACCTTCAACTAAACTTAAGGTTAATGAAATTCTATAATTATCTTTAAGCTTATTCATTACCTTAAGCACCTGTTGTACTTTTAAGTTTGTAAAATCGTTATCACTACCAATGCTTTGATTTTCTTCAACTTTATAAAGCACAGTGTCAAAAGGAACGTTTTGGTATTTACGACTCTTTTTGTAGTGATAAATACTGTTATTTATTACAATTCGTTTTAACCAGGCACCAAAGGTTTTTAAATCTTTTAACTCATCTAATTTTGTAAAAGCTGTTAAAAAGGAATCTTGCATAATATCTTCTGCTTCAAAAGTGTCTTTTACAATCCGTAACGCTATGTTGTACATGGCTTTATAATATCTGTTATAAATTTCCAATTGCGCATTTTGGTTTCCAGATTTGCAAAGCTTAGCAAGCGCTTCAGTATTTAGGTTTGGTAGTGACACTAAAACAAATTGTTTATAAGAAAGATTAAGGTAATTAAACTTTGTTACAGTTTGCAATAAAAAAGTTTGATTTTATTTAATAAAGCTAGTATTATAATGGCATAACAATTGAATATTAGCAGGTGTAAAGTAATTAAAAACCCTTTAAAAATTAGGGTTTCGAGCATAGAGCTTAATTAATAGATTAATAGAAATAAAAAAAAGATTCTGTTTTAATGACAGAATGACCTAAAAATAGTATGGCGAAGTCTAAATTTACAAGTCTTGACAGTTTGTCATTTCAGGAATTTGATGAGAATTCAGAATTAATTCCCTTAATGACTCCTGAAGATGAAGCAAAAATTAACAATGAAGCACTACCAGAAACACTACCAATATTACCGTTGCGTAATACGGTTTTGTTTCCTGGAGTTGTAATTCCTATTACTGCTGGAAGAGATAAATCAATAAAACTAATTAATGACGCAAATAAAGGAAATAAAGTTATTGGTGTTGTTTCGCAAAAAGATGAAAATATCGAAGATCCTACAGCAAAAGATATTTTTAAAACAGGAACTGTTGCAAGAATACTTAGAGTCTTAAAAATGCCAGATGGTAATACAACCATTATTATACAGGGTAAAAAGAGATTTGAAATAAGGGAAGTAATTACCGAAGAGCCCTATATTAATGCAACTATAAAAGAAGTTGCCGAGGCTCGACCTGCTGAGGATAATAGCGAGTTTAGAGCGATAATCGATTCGATTAAAGAATTAGCATTGCAAATTATTCAACAAAGTCCAAATATCCCTTCCGAAGCTACTTTCGCTATTAAAAACATTGAAAGCAGTTCGTTTTTAATCAACTTTGTGTCTTCAAACATGAATCTTACAGTTGAAGAAAAACAAAAACTTCTTGAAATTAACGCCCTTAAGGAACGCGCTCTTGCCACCTTAAAGAATATGAATGTTGAGCTTCAAAAATTGGAACTTAAAAACGATATTCAATCCAAGGTTCAAAGTGATATGAACCAACAACAACGCGAGTATTTTCTGCACCAACAAATGAAAACTATTCAAGAAGAGTTAGGTGGTGTATCGTCTGAAGAAGAAATTGAAGAGATGCGTTTACGCTCTAAAGATAAACTTTGGGATAAAGAGGTCGCCGAACATTTTAATAAAGAGTTGATGAAACTTCAAAGGATGAACCCTCAAGTTTCGGAGTACTCAATTCAGCGTAATTATTTGGATCTCTTTTTGGATTTGCCATGGAATGAGTTTAGTAAAGATAAATTTGACTTAAAAAGAGCCAAACGAATTTTAGACAGGGATCACTATGGGTTGGACAAAGTAAAGGATAGAATCGTGGAGTATTTGGCTGTTCTAAAAATTAGAAACGACATGAAATCTCCAATTCTTTGCTTGTATGGCCCTCCAGGAGTTGGAAAAACGTCTTTAGGAAAATCTGTTGCCGAAGCATTGGGAAGAAAATATGTGAGAATGTCATTAGGAGGCCTTAGGGATGAAGCTGAAATCCGCGGACATAGAAAAACATACATTGGTGCCATGCCAGGAAGAATCCTTCAAAGCCTTAAAAAAGCAGGAACATCAAATCCAGTTTTCGTTCTAGATGAAATTGATAAACTATCCAATAGTAATCAAGGCGATCCATCATCAGCAATGCTGGAAGTGTTGGACCCAGAACAAAATAGTGAGTTTCATGACAATTTCTTAGAAATGGGATTCGACTTATCTAAAGTAATGTTTATAGCCACTGCCAATAGCTTGAGCAATATTCAGCCAGCATTATTAGATCGAATGGAAATTATTGATGTTTCAGGATATACCATTGAAGAAAAAATTGAGATTGGAAAACGTCATTTATTACCAAAACAACTTAAAGAGCACGGTTTAAAAAGCTCCCATTTAAAGATTGCCAAACCTCAATTAGAAAAAATTGTTGAAGGATATACTAGGGAATCAGGAGTAAGAAGCCTTGAAAAGCAATTAGCTAAAATGGTAAGATATGCAGCAAAAAACATTGCCATGGAAGAAGCTTACAATATTAAGGTTTCCAATGAAGATGTTATTAAAGTATTAGGACCTCCTAGATTAGAACGTGATAAATATGAAAGCAATGAAGTTGCAGGCGTTGTTACTGGTTTAGCTTGGACAAGAGTAGGAGGCGATATACTATATATTGAATCTATTTTATCAAGAGGAAAAGGAACCCTAACCATAACTGGGAATTTAGGAACTGTAATGAAAGAATCTGCCACTATCGCCATGGAATATATAAAAGCAAATGCAGATAATTTTGGAATTAACCCAGACGTGTTAGAAAATTACAATGTGCATATTCATGTTCCTGAAGGTGCTACACCCAAAGATGGTCCAAGTGCGGGAATCACAATGTTAACCTCCTTGGCTTCTTTGTTTACACAGTGTAAAGTAAAAAAGAGTTTGGCAATGACGGGTGAAATTACCTTACGTGGTAAAGTACTTCCTGTTGGCGGAATTAAAGAAAAAATATTAGCGGCAAAACGCGCTAAGATTAAAGAAATTATCCTTTGTAATGAAAACAAACGGGATATCGAAGAAATAAACCAAGAGTATCTTAAAGGTTTAACCTTTCATTACGTTAACGAAATGAGCGAAGTCATAGATATAGCTATCACCAAACAAAAGGTCAAGAACGCAAAGAAATTGTAAAATAAAACATCTTGCAAATCGTTTTAAGATAGATTTAGTTACTTTGCCTCTTTATGATAAGAACTATTACCACAATATGCTTTTTGGTTTTTTTTATAAAAACCTCCTTTTCTCAAGTAGGAGGCGAATCTACATACCAATTTTTAAACCTAATATCTTCTCCACGTCAAGCAGCTTTAGGCGGAAAAGTAATTACCAATGTAGATTTTGATGTTACTCAAGCACTTTATAATCCAGCAACCATCAATGTAGAGATGGATAATCAATTAGCCTTAAACTATACGAGCTATTTAGGAGGCATAGGTTATGGAAGTGCTGCTTATGCTTATACTATCGACCGACGCACACAAACCATTCATGGTGGTATAACTTATATTAATTATGGAAGTTTTGATGGTTATGATGAAAACGGTGTGTCCACAGGAAGTTTCTCAGGAAGTGAAGCATCGCTTTCAGTAGGTTATGCAACTCAAATTGGGTATTCCGATTTTTATGCAGGCATAAATTTAAAACTAATCACTTCTAAGCTAGAACAATACAGTTCCTTTGGAGCTGCAGTAGATTTAGGCTTAATATATATAAATGAGGATTTAGATTTTAATGCAGCCTTAGCTGTAAGAAATTTAGGAAGCCAAATTACTACCTACGCTGGATTACGAGAGCCATTACCATTAGAAGTAGATTTTGGGATGTCACAAACTCTAGAGCATGTACCTTTGCGTTGGCATATGACCTTTGAGAATCTACAAAAATGGCCTATAGGAAGACCAAACCCAGCAAGAGCTATAAGCGATTTAGAAGGAAACCAAGCCCAAGAACAGCTTAGCTTTTTCAATAATGCCTTCCGTCATTTAATTTTAGGAGCAGAATTATTTCCAGATAAAGGATTTAATATTAGATTAGGCTATAGTTTTAGACGTGCAGAAGAATTACGAATTTTGGAGCAACGAAATTTTTCAG
>CALZKX010000088.1 GCA_945788155.1 uncultured Flavobacteriaceae bacterium | reverse complement strand
TCAGGCTTTAATGCATGTGTATTACATTATATTGAGAACAATCAAGCATGTAAAGATGGTGATATGTTACTAATGGATGTAGGCGCAGAGTATGCCAACTATTCAAGTGATATGACACGAACAATCCCTGTTAACGGCCGATTTACTGACAGGCAAAGAGCGGTGTATAATGCAGTGCATAGAGTAAAAGATGAAGCGACCAAAATGCTTGTTCCAGGAACTATTTGGGCAGAATACCATGTTGAGGTTGGAAAAATAATGACGTCTGAGTTATTAGGCTTAGGCTTATTGGATAAAGCAGATGTACAAAATGAAGATGCTAAATGGCCAGCATACAAAAAATACTTTATGCATGGAACATCACACCATATAGGACTGGACACTCACGATTATGGAGAATTAAAAATCCCAATGAAAGCTAATATGGTATTTACTGTTGAGCCTGGAATTTATATTCAAGAAGAAAGTATGGGAATTAGATTGGAAGATGATGTTGTGATTCAAGAAAAAGGTGCACCATTTAACCTTATGCGAAATATTCCAATTGATGCCGATGAAATTGAGGATTTAATGAATAAGTAGCAAAAAACTATTTTAATTTTTACGCATAAAGCCATCGTAAAAATTTGGCCTCATTCATTTTTTTTCTTTTTTCGTATCAGAGAATTTTTTAACAATTTTCATTTCGCTTACTTTGTAAACATTAGCAGTTTTAGTAACAACATCGGCTAACAAGTGGTGATTTACCATGGTTTCATCATATTCAACCATTGCTAATTTGTTGTTAAAATCTACTTTAGCTAATTTTACACCGTTCATTTTATTAATGTTTTTCTCGATAAGTTTAGCACAACCAATTTCACAAGTCATCCCATCGATAGTAAATTCCGATTTTATAAAATTTGCATTAGGACTTAATATTTTTTCCGTTTTAACAACAATATTAGAATCTACTGTTTTAACCTTAGGATTTGTTTCTTTTTTGCATGAAAACAATAGGGCAATTATCATAGCTATTCCTAAAATATGTTTTTTCACTGCCTTCATAGATTTTTAATATTAATACGTCAGTTAATTTACTAATAATAGCTGTTATTTGCACTTAAATGGATATTTTATAATTAATGCATTCAGGAAATAAAAAGTGGATTTACCTTATAGTTTTATCTCTAATTTGGGGAAGTTCTTTTATACTCATTAAAAAAAGTTTAATTGGCCTAACACCCTTGCAATTAGGAGCGTTAAGAATAATTATCTCTGGATGTTTCATATTTATTTTTGGCTTTTATACTATTAAGAATATTACTAAAACCCAATGGAAATGGCTAATTATTTCAGGGTTTTTAGGCACATTTTTTCCTGCGTTTTTGTTTGCTTATGCCGAAACCGAGATTGATAGTGCTGTGGCATCGATTTTAAATTCGTTAACGCCATTAAACACTATTTTACTTGGCTTTGTCATTTTTAAAATAGCATCTTCAAAAAGACAAATATTAGGGGTAATTATAGGTTTTATTGGTACAGCTTTGTTGATT
This sequence comes from uncultured Flavobacteriaceae bacterium, assembly GCA_945788155.1. Classification (GTDB taxonomy): domain Bacteria; phylum Bacteroidota; class Bacteroidia; order Flavobacteriales; family Flavobacteriaceae; genus Pontimicrobium. Next base: position 4,002 of record CALZKX010000088.1, on the reverse strand, counting down.
GTAAAAGGAGCAGATTTAAACCCAGATCAGAATTATTTATACGCTGGACTAGTAGTAATTTCTTCAGTAATGTATGGCATTAATGTCAACATTATTAAGAAACACTTGCAAGATGTAAAGGCAATTACGATTGCTGTTGGGAATTTTGCAGCAATAGTTATTCCGGCAATTATCGTTTTATTATCTACAAATTTTTTTGAAAAAGCAGATTTTAGTAACCCTGAATTTGCAATGTCTATGCTTTACATAGTTATTCTTTCGGCTTTTGGAACTGCTCTTGCCAAAGTATTGTTTAACAAATTAGTGCAAATGGCAACGCCAGTTTTTGCATCATCAGTAACCTATTCAATGCCTTTGGTTGCTTTAATGTGGGGAATTTTAGATGGCGAAAACTTTAGTGTTTTACAAGCCTTAGCAACTATTTTAATTTTATTAGGGATTTATCTTGCCAATAAGCGAAATTAAAGGCTAAATCTTTGGTGTATTAAATGCTATAAAACGTTTGTAGATTAAGGAAATAGCATTATATTTGCACTCATTTTTGAGTAAAAATTTTAATTAATAAATATTTAAACGTTACGCTATGTACGCAATTGTAGAGATAGCAGGGCATCAATTTAAAGTTGAAAAAGACCAAAAAGTCTTTGTAAACCGTTTACAAACAGAAGAAGGTAAGAAAGTTTCTTTCGATAACGTACTTTTGTTAAGTGATGGTGACAAAGTTACTGTAGGCGCCCCAGCTATAGGCGGAGCACAAGTAAGTGCAAAAGTCTTAAAGCACCTTAAAGGTGATAAAGTAATAGTTTTCAAAAAGAAAAGACGTAAAGGTTACCGTGTAAAAAACGGACACAGACAATCTTTAACCGAAATTCAAATTGAAGGGATTGTTGCTTCAGGAGCAAAACCAGCCAAAGCTGAAAAAGCTGCTCCAAAGAAAGAAACTAAAAAAGCTGAACCAAAAGCAAAAGCTGCTGCACCAAAAGCAGAGGCAAAATCAACTGTAAAAAAAGAAGCTACTCAAGATTTAAGCAAAATGACTGTTGCTGAATTGAAAGAGATGGCTAAAGCAAAAGGCATTACAGGTATTTCTGGAATGAAGAAAGCCGATTTAATTGCTGCGTTAAGTTAATTTTTAAAAAATAAAATCGAAATAAAATGGCACATAAAAAAGGAGTCGGAAGTTCGAAGAATGGTAGAGAATCAGAATCGAAACGCTTAGGTGTAAAGATATTTGGTGGTCAAGCTGCAATAGCTGGAAACATTATCATTAGACAAAGAGGTAACACACATTATCCAGGTGATAATGTATATCAAGGAAAAGACCATACTTTACATGCTAAAGTTGATGGACTTGTAAAATTTACAAAGAAAAAGGATAACAAATCGTATGTTTCTATTGAGCCTTTTGAGGCTTAAAATATAGTTTCTTTAAATAATATTAGAACCCTTTCTAGAAATAGAGAGGGTTTCTTTTTTTAATAATTTAACTTATATAAGTAAGAATACTGGTATATATTATCTTTTAACCTGTATTTTTAGTATTTAATCGATAATATGTCAGTAATTGTGGTATGTTTTTTGTACATTTGCACTAACATGCTTACCCCGCTTCCCGTAGATCAGCGCGCTCAGGGTAAGCTTTTTATTTTATGGTATGGCTAAAATTCCTTATGACAAGCCCGCTTTAACATATCAAGAACAAATTGATCAATTAAAATTAAGAGGATTAGAAATTAATAATCTTCCCAGAGCTATTCATCTTCTTGAAAGTATAAGTTATTATAGATTAAGTGGCTATTGGTATCCAATGCTTTTAGACAAATCTAATCATGTTTTTAAATCTAATTCGTTATTTAAATCAGCTTTTAATTTATATTGTTTTGATCGAAAGTTGAGAGTATTAATAATTAGGGAGCTTGAAAAAATTGAAGTTTCTATTAGAGCAAAAATGATCTACGTTTTATCCCATGAATTTGGAGCATTTTGGTATCAGAAAGCAAATTTATTTAATAATCATGTTAAGCACAGTAAAAGTTTAGGAAGTTTAGAGAATGACTATAAAAGGAGTGATGAAGAGTTTATTGAGGCGTTTATGAGAAAATATTCTGATTCATTGCCTCCTAGTTGGATGATGTTAGAAATAACTTCATTTGGAACTTTATCATTTATGTATAGTAATTTAAAGGCAGGGCGAACCAAGAGAAAAATAGCTAATCATTTTGGTTTAAATGATAGAACTTTTGCTTCTTGGCTACATAGCATTGTGTATTTGCGCAATGTTTGTGCTCATCATTCTAGGCTATGGAATAGAATCATGAGTATTCAGCCAATAAAACCAATAAAACCTTCTAAACAATGGTTGATAGACGATACGGTTTCTAATAGAAAAACGTATTACATATTATCAATTATTCTTTACTTAATGCAAACTATTAATCCTGATAATTCAATAGTAAAAAGAGTTAAAATGCTTTTAAATGATTATCAAAATGTAGATACAAAAGCCATGGGTTTTCCAAATAATTGGGAGGAAGAAAACCTATGGCAAGAAAATTAAATTTTTTTTGATTCCACAGATTTATTTTAAAATAGCTCTTATTATTTTTAAATGATGAGTCGTGTGTAATTGTAAAAACCTAATGGTTCGTTTTTTGTTTAAAACACCAAATACAAAATGTTTAAAATAAGCGTTTCTGTTAGCTGATTTTATGCTCTCTATATTTTTATAAGCTAATTGAAATTGTGAATTTAAATCTTCAGTCAAAATTATTTCAGGTGGTTTAACAATTTTAGGTGCTTTCGCCTTACCTCTTGGGATGTAGCCTAATGTAAACAATAGTAAACGCCATTTGTTAAAATTACTTTTGTATAATTCTGGTTTGGAATTCATGAAGCTTTTAGAAACCAAATTAATGACTTTTAACGAATGGTCTATTTGCCAAGCAATATCAGATTTTGAAACAGCATCGTTTCTTTTGTCTTTTACAGCTATATAGCTTTCTAATTCTTTAACTAATGGGATGAGAATTTCGGGATGTTTTTTTAGCATGCTCTAAGCTAATAAAAAATCCCAAACATGATTGCTTGGGATTTGGAATTTAGTTTTTGGAATTTGAGATTCCTTTTTTCAAAGGAATTTAATATCTGTAATGCTCTGGCTTAAAAGGACCTTCAACTTGCACACCAATATAATTTGCTTGATCTTCACGTAATTCAGTAAGTTCAACGCCAATTTTAGTTAAATGTAGTTTGGCAACTTTTTCATCAAGGGCTTTAGGTAGCATATACACTTCATTTCTATAAGCCTCCTTGTTGTTCCATAATTCAATTTGTGCTAAGGTTTGGTTGGTAAACGAGTTACTCATTACAAAACTTGGATGACCTGTTGCGCAACCTAAGTTTACTAAACGGCCTTCAGCAAGAATAATAATGTCATTTCCATTTACATTATATTTATCTACTTGAGGTTTTATAGTATCTTTAGTATGTCCATGATTATCATTTAACCAAGCCATATCAATTTCATTATCAAAGTGCCCAATATTACAAACTATGGCTTTATCTTTTAAAGCTTCAAAATGACGAGCTTGAACAATATCTTTATTCCCAGTAGTTGTAATTACAATATCGGTATTACCAATTACAGTTTCAAGTTTTTTCACTTCAAAACCGTCCATTGCAGCTTGCAACGCACAAATAGGATCAATCTCTGTTACAGTAACAATACTTCCTGCACCTTTAAAAGAGGCAGCTGTACCTTTACCAACATCACCATAGCCACAAACTGTAACACGTTTTCCAGCTAACATAATATCAGTTGCACGACGAATCGCATCTACGGCACTTTCTTTACAACCATATTTGTTATCGAATTTAGATTTTGTAACCGAGTCGTTAACGTTAATTGCTGGCATTGGTAGAGTTCCATTTTTTACACGTTCGTATAACCTATGAACTCCAGTTGTTGTTTCTTCAGATAAACCATTAATTCCAGCAGCTAAT
>CALZKX010000087.1 GCA_945788155.1 uncultured Flavobacteriaceae bacterium | reverse complement strand
TTTTTACAGTCGTTTTTGGACGTATTTTTTGCGGTTGGGTTTGTCCTCAAACTATTTTCATGGAAATGGTTTTTAGACGTATTGAGTATTGGATTGAAGGTGATAGAGGTAAACAAATTAGATTATCCAAACAACCTTGGACTAAAGAAAAAATTAGAAAGAAAGGATTAAAACTTATAGTGTTTATAATCATTTCATTTTTAATTGCCAATATTTTCTTGGCTTATTTAATTGGCAGTGATCGCCTTATCCAATATATTATAGATGGTCCATCTGCACATTTAAACACTCTAATATCCTTAACTATTTTTACAGGCATATTCTATTTTATTTTTGCTTGGTTTAGAGAGCAGGTATGTATTATTGCCTGTCCTTATGGAAGGCTTCAAGGTGTATTATTAGACACCAAATCGATTGTTGTTGCTTACGATTACAAAAGAGGTGAAGGAAAAAAAGGCAAGAAAAAATTCAGGAAAAACGAAGACAGAGCTGCTCTTGGTCATGGTGATTGTATAGATTGTATGCAGTGTGTACATGTGTGCCCAACAGGAATTGATATTAGAAATGGTACACAACTGGAATGTGTAAATTGTACTGCCTGCATAGATGAATGCGATCATATTATGGAAAGCATCAAATTACCTAAAGGACTTATACGCTATGCAAGTGAAGAAAACATTGAAAACAAGACCAAATTTAAACTTACCGCAAGGGTAAAAGGCTACATTGCAGTACTCGTAATTTTAATAGGAGTCCTTATTGGAATGTTGTTCTTAAGAAATGATGTTGAAGCCAGAGTGCTTAGGCTACCTGGCCAACTCTACGAGCGCAAAGACAATAACATAATAAGTAATGTCTTTACCTATAAACTTGTGAACAAAACTACAAATGAGATTAAAGATGTAAGCTTAAAATTGATGTCTAACGACGGCATTATTAAACTAGTATCCACACACGATGTGTTTGTTGTACCAGCACAAGGAATGGCCGAAGGAACCATATTCATTGAAATTGACAACTCAAAATTATCGGGAGACAGAAACACTATTAAAATTGGTGTGTATGCCAATAATAAACTTATTGAGACCACAAGTGCCAATTTTTTAGGGCCAAGAAGCTATAATTAAAAAAATAAAGATGAAACTAAACTGGGGAACAGGAATTGTATTAGCATTTATAGGCTTTATCGCTTTTATTATGTTCTTTGTTATTAATATGATTGTAAATAAAGAGTTAACTCATGATCTAGTAACTGAAGATTACTACAAAGCAGAACTTGAATACCAAAAAGATATTGATAAACAAAATAACTCGAAATTATTATCTAAAAATATTACCTACAAAAAAACCAACGAAGGCTTGGTTGTTTATTTTCCTGAGGATTTGCAACCAGAGAAAATTGAAGGAAATTTGTTCCTATATAGACCATCTAACAAACAATTGGATTTTGAAACTACACTTTCATTATCTAAATCACATTTGCTCATACCTGACAAACGTTTGGTAGATGGTCGTTGGAACATTATAATAGATTGGCAATATAACGGAAAATCTTATTTATTTAAAGAAGACTTAATTTATTAATATGTTACTTTCGGCATTAGTATTAGGGCTTTTAGGAAGTTTTCACTGCGTTGGTATGTGTGGACCTATTGCTTTTATGCTTCCCGTTGACAGAACAAACTCTTTAAAAAAACTATCTCAAATTGCTATCTATCATTTTGGCAGATTATTAGCCTACAGCATCATAGGCTTAATTTTTGGCCTTGTTGGAAAAGGGCTTTATATATTTGGCATGCAACAGCAGCTATCTATTGTTATTGGTGTTTTAATGATCTTGGTTGCCTTAATTCCTTATCAAACTTTTAATAAATATAATTTCTCAAAACCTATGTATAAACTTATCTCTAAAGTAAAAAGTGCTTTAGGAAAAGAGTTGCAAAAGAAAACTCCAGATACGTTTCTTACCATAGGTTTTTTAAATGGCTTTTTACCATGTGGTTTGGTTTACATGGCAGTTTTCGCAGCTATAGCCTCTGGAACGGCTCTACAAGGCAGCTTATATATGCTCGCTTTTGGTCTTGGCACCATTCCCTTAATGACTATTGCCATTTATTTTAGTCAATTTTTAAAAGGCAGTATAAGGCAACATATTCAAAAAGCCATTCCAGTTTTTATAGTTCTAATTGGTGCGCTTTTTATACTACGAGGTCTTGGTCTTGGAATACCTTACCTCTCTCCTGCTCCTATATATGATGTCGCCAATGCCGCAATGGATTGTGATGTTTAGAACGTGCCATCATAATCTCTAATATTTTAGTAATTCCCGAGTTTGAAATAGTTTCCACAAAGGTCAAATCTAAAAATCATAAAATAACTTTAAAGCAAGTGCAACGAAATCATATTTTAAAAAAGCTAATTGATACTCAATGGACAATAGACAAAAAAAGTGGTGCTGCCAAAGTACTCGATATTAAACCTAGTACTCTAAGAGATATAATGAAAAAAAGCGTAAAACGATTTAAAATAAATTTCACGGTATTCCGTGTTTTTAATGTATATATTTTATACCAAGACACGGTATACCGCTAAATATAAATATCATCCTAAAAAATTAAAAAATATATTTACCTAACCTACAAGGCTTTATGTTTTTTTTAAACATCATAGTATCCTTGGCATTGAAATTGTGTGTGTTTATTGTCTAAGATTCTTTCTTAGAATATTTGTTGGATTAATATCAATTGACACTGTATTAAAAATCCCTAACAAAGATTATTGGCTAAAGCGAGCATATTTATACTCGCTTTAGTTTTTTTAAAATCTAAGAAGGATGATTTTTTAGTCAAATATTAAATCATAAATGTCATTACTGGTAAAGGTGAGTGATTGGCAATATCTTCACCAATACTTCCTGCAAAAAAGTGAGAAATTCCTTTTCGTCCATGAGTAGGTATTGCAATAATATCTGCACCCACTTTATTGGCATAATTAATTACACCTTGCTCTACTGTATAATCTGCTTGGTAAGCCACATCGTTAATTCTATCTAAATTACCATCAGCTGTAATTAAAAATTCGGCTATTTTTTTCTCAATCTCAACAGAGCTCTTAAAGTGCTCGTTTGGTAAATTTACATACAGTAATATTAATTTTGCCCCCAACGATTTAAACATGCTTGTTGCGTTTAAATATGGACGTACATTTTCTTCTTCAAAACTGGTTGCAAATACTGCAGTACTAAAATTAATGTCTTTTATTTCGTTTTTAATAACAAGTACAGGGATTTCAGAATTTCTAACCACACGCTCAGTATTTGAGCCTACAAAAAACTCTTTAAAACCACTTGTTCCATGAGAACCCATAACAATAAGGCTTGCATCATGTTCTTTTGCAACATCATTCACTTCACTAAACACTTTAAAATGTTTAACTATTGGTGTAACGTTAACATCTTTTAAATAATCTTTATCTAAAAATGTTTCAAATCTTTGTTCAACTAACTTTAAAAAGAAAACTGTCTTTTGTTGTTGTTCAGAATCACTTTTGGTAAGAATAACATCAGACATCTCCAACATATGCAATACTAAAAGTTCTGCATTCGTTTTTTTGGCGAGTTTTGCAGCTGTTTTTAAAGCATATTTTGAGTGCTCCGAAAAATCTATAGGTACAATAATTTTTTTCATGTTTTCTTTTTTAGTGCTTTGTTAATTAGTCATCGAAACAACTATGCATCTGCCTTTATACCTTGCAGTAATAAATAAAAAAAACATACAAATGTTTCTATACAAATTTACTAATTAAACCCAACTTTTATTAAAAACAAATTTAACGCAACCTAGTGCCATAAAATATGATTTATGTCATATAGCAAATTTGCAAATAGATAAATATTACTTAACTTTCACTTTTAAATAAAAACATATTTACTATGAAAAAAATATCTGTTTTTGCTGTTGCATTTACTTTAGCTTTTGCTACTGCTTGTAAATCTGACAAAAAAGAACCAAGCACAAATACTGAAACCGAAATAGAAAACACTGAAACCAATACAGTAACAGAGCAAAAGCCTTATGATGGTGGTGCTTTGTGGGTAACACTTAACTCTAAAAGCGGGAGTACTGTAAAAGGAACCGTGGTTTTTGAAACCGAAGGCAATCGTGTTACAATGTTAGCATCAGTAAATGGCTTAGAGCCAGGTACCCACGCAATTCATTTACATGAAAAAAGTGATTGCTCTGCCGAAGATGGAACTTCTGCTGGTGGACACTGGAATCCAACAGCGCAACCACACGGAAAATGGGGAGCTGAAGAGGGTTACCATAAAGGAGACGTAGGCAACTTTACTGCTAGTGATAATGGAAAAGCAACCTATACTTTTTCTACTGACGAATGGTGTATGGGTTGTGGTGATGAGACTAAAGATATTTTAGGAAAAGCCATTATTATTCACCAAGGAACAGACGATTTCACTACGCAACCAACAGGAGCTGCTGGTGGAAGAGTAAGTTGTGGTGGTGTGATTCAATAATTATAAAATCATTATAGTGATAAGAGCTGCGTTAGCAGCTTTTTTTATCAATACATTATATTAAAAAGACTAATGAACCCTTCAGCAAGTGGATGGATTAC
>CALZKX010000086.1 GCA_945788155.1 uncultured Flavobacteriaceae bacterium | reverse complement strand
TTTTTAGGTTTGGAAAATTGCCAAACATGAAAGCGGTTTTAAAGTATTCAGCTTTAATAATTATTGCAGGCTCGGTAGCCAATATTATTTTGGAAATCGATAAGTTTATGATAGGGCAATATATAGAAATTGAAAAAGTAGCTTATTATGGAGTTGCTATTTATATCGCTACTGTAATTGGTGTTCCAGCAAGATCGATGCACCAAATTACAAATCCGTTGACAGCAAAATTACTTAACGATGGAGAACAAGATCAACTTAAAGTACTATATAAAAAAAGTTCACTTAACTTGCTTATTATCAGTGGTTTTGTTTTTTTACTTATTATATTAAATATAAACCAACTCTACTTACTTATTGACAATAAATATACAGGAGGGTTAATAGTTGTACTTTTAATAAGTGTTGCAAAATTATCCGACAACATTATAGGTAATAACAACGCAATTTTATTCAATAGCGATTATTATCGTGTGGTTTTGGCTTTGGGTGTTTTGCTGGCAGTTATGACTGTGGTATTTAATACCATGTTAATTCCAGAATATGGTATTAATGGAGCTGCATTTGCTACATTTATGTCAGTAATCGTCTATAATTTTGCCAAAGTAGCTTTTGTATATTACAAGTTTAGGATGTCGCCTTTTTGTGTTAATACATTAAAGACCTTAATATTAATCATTATTCTTGCTGGTGTATTGTATTTCTGGGAATTTCCTTTTCACCCAATTATTAATATTGGTCTAAAATCCACCCTTATTGCTGTATGTTATGGATTGATGGTGTATAGAATGAATTTATCGGAAGATATTTCTGCAATCCTGAATAAGTTTCTAAAGCGTTAAATTTATACTGTTTTACTCTATATATGTATTTGTCATTCTGAACAAGCATAACGACATGAAGAATGTTCATAAATTGGAGCACTACATCATAAAGATTCTTCGTTTCACTCTGAATGACAATTTAGACTGATTTAAAAAGAAAAATCCTGCAAGGTGCCATGAGGCATTCATCTTGCAGGATAATCCAACTAACTAACCAAAATTATAAAATTATTGACGCCTTCTACTACTACGTGTATTCGACTTTTTACTAGAACTAGACACCGATTTTTGTCTAGCTTGTGATGTTCTTTTTTTACTTACTTGAGTACTTTTGCTACGTGCTACACGTTGCTTTGTACTTTGTGCTTTACGTTGTGAACTAGATCTTTGCGCAACTTTGGGCTTAGATGTATTTCTAGATTTTGAAGCCACTTTAGGTTTAGCATTATTATTTCTTTTTACTGTTTGAGATCGCGACTGTGTGGTTGTTCTTTTTTGAGATCTGTTAGCACTATCGTTTCTATTAACTGTTCTGTTAGAACGTGTTACTCTTTTATCATTTGATGTTCTAGACCTCGTCGTTCTTGTATCTTTTGAGGTTCTAGCTCTATTTGTTATAGCATCGCTATTTCTTCTAGTAGAAGATCTTGTTACACTACTATTTCTAGAAGTTCTTGCATTTTGATCTACACTTGCTAAACGTCTGCTGTTTCTTGTAGTACTTGCATCAGTACGTCTAGACGAGCGTGTTTGTGCATATCTATCACTTTGCCTTGAAGATGATCGTTGTGCTATCGAGTTTTGACGTCTGCTAGCACTATACGACACTCTTGGTCTGTAATTATCTGCATAAGGTCTGTAATAAGTATGTCTTATAGGGTTGTAATATCTTCTATAAGGTCTGTTGAATACAATTCTAAAGTCAATTAATGGAGCGCTATAATATGTATGCCAAGGGCTATATACATAATGTCTGTTATACGCATTAATAAACCCTGTGTAGTGCGAAAACCTATTATAGGCATTATAGTGTACATATAAGCCACCAACACGGTTTACATAACCATAGTTGTTGTAGTTAATACGAACACTTCCAGCACGAACAATTCGTCCATAATAATCGTAATAAATAGGAATATTTTCAATTTGTACTACAGCACCATAATCATCATATTGTACATAAGCATCGTAACTGTACCCTGTATTAAAGCTAATATTTGCATTTCCAAAATCGGCATAGGCATCAAACCTTGGACCATACTGCATCAGGTTAAAATCGAATTGACCATCTGGGAATACCGAAAATTCAACTCCTTGTTCTACAAAAATGAAAGAATTACCATAACCTCTCACAAATGCGTTTGATGCATTAATATCTAAACTGTTGGTGGTTGATACTGCACTAACAGAGATTCCCGTAAGGAATACAACTGTAAAAAATAATAGTAACTTTTTCATCTTAATTTATTTTTTTGCGCTAAACAATACAATAAACATGTATTACATAACAATTCGTTTTTCTTGATACTTAATACTTACCAAGCATCGTGCCAAAAAAATATTTTTAGAATAAATATGTAATTGCGTTGAAAGTGAAAAATATATTTCCGATATTGGAATACCTTGAATTTATTTGTACTAATTTACTTTTGAACTGTTATGGGTTTACTTAATTTAAACTAACACTCATGAAAAAATTAGTTCTTCTTTTTACATTCTCTCTTATTATTTTTAGCTGTACAAATTCAAACAAAAAAGACGTCAAGGCTACTGAAAACAATAGTTATTTAGACTATTCCAATCGCGATGATAAATTGAGTGGTGGCGTAAAAATGATTCCGATACAAACCGCTTCTGGCGAATTTAAAGTTTGGACTAAAAGAGTAGGGAACAACCCAACTATGAAAGTATTGTTGCTTCATGGAGGTCCAGGTGCAACGCATGAATATTTTGAAGCTTTTGATTCTTACTTCCCAAATGCAGGGATTGAATATTATTATTACGATCAACTGGAATCGGCCTATAGTGAACAACCAAATGATAGTACACTTTGGAGTGTGGATAGGTATGTAGATGAAGTTGAGCAAGTTAGAAAAGCACTTGGACTAGATAGTAGTAATTTTTATTTGTTGGGAAATTCTTGGGGAGGCATTTTATGTATGGAATATGCCTTAAAGTATCAAGACAATTTAAAAGGTTTGATAATAACTAATATGATGGCTTCAGTACCTGAGTATAACAAATATGCAAATGAAGTTTTAGGGCCTCAACTACCACCAGAAGTTTTAAAAGAAGTAAAAGAATTGGAAACCAAGGGAGAATTTGAAAACCCAAGATATAGTGAGTTATTGTTTCAATATTATTATACCGAGCATATTTTACGAATGCCTCTTGAAGAATGGCCAGATCCTGTAAATCGTGCGTTTGCAAAGCTTAATCCAAACTTATACGTCACCATGCAAGGACCAAGTGAGTTTGGTATTGTAGGTGATGCTAAACTTAAAGATTGGGACATTACTGCCGAACTCCCAAGAATAACTGTACCAACGTTAAGCGTAGGTGGAGCGTATGATACCATGGACCCTAAACACATGGAATGGATTGCGACACAAGTACAAAACGGACAGTATTTGCATTGTCCAAACGGCAGCCACTTGTCTATGTATGATGATCCTGAGGTCTATTTTGATGGAATTATTAAGTTTATTAAAGAAGTGGATGCGCAATAAAATAACTTTAGCATTAATTTTGAGTACTAGCACTTTAGTCAATAATAAGTTTATTTAACTCGTTGTGCATTTTAAACATTTCATCGATTTTTTCCCTAACCCTAAAGGTAATATCGATGAAATTTCAGGTTCTTCCTTTAGGATAAGAGGTAAAAAACTTGAAATTTCATATTTTTTTAGTAAAATACAGTCATAATGCACAACGGGTTTATTTAATATGAAAAGCTTTATCTTTAATTTAAAAATTAGAATTGCGAACTTTGTTTAAAGACGTGTATAAAACATAAAAAACTATTTCAAACACACCATAATTTACGCTTCGTAATAACAAACCGATAATCGATGATAAAATTCTTTAGAAAAATTAGACAAAGATTGCTGACTGAAAATAAATTCAGTAAGTATCTGCTTTATGCGATTGGAGAAATTTTGCTGGTAGTTATTGGGATTTTGATTGCATTGCAAATAAATAATTGGAATGAAAAAACCAAAAATAATGCAAAATCTGTAAATTATATTAATAGATTAATTGCAGATATATCAAAAGACACTACTACAATAAATACACAAATAAGACAGGGTGTCAAATATGAAAAGATATATAAAGGTTATTTTGAGTTTTTAAAACAAGGAAATATTAAACCAGAACATTTAAAAGATAGCATTGATGAATTTCCACAGAGTTGGGAGATGTTAGATTTTACCCAAACGACATATAATGAGTTAATTTCATCAGGGAATTTTGATGTTATTAATGAAAAAAAAAGAATTGCTCTAATAGAATATTATGATTTATCAGAAGCATTTAAAAACATGATTAACGATAAAAAAAACCTTGTCGTTAAAGAAGATATTGAGGCGGAAAAATATTTAGACGCCCAAACTATTATTCCAACTAGTTTTTATAAATCTATTAACCATGTTCCAAGCGAAGCATATATCGCACAAGGGCTGAAACATAGGCACAATGCAATAGAAATGAACTACGAAATTATTTATGCGTTAAAAGTTTTGAGTCCATTGCTTCTTGAAAGAGCTAAAAAAACTATTACTATTCTAAAAGAGTAGCAATTTTTGGGTTATTGAAGTAAATAACGAAAAGCACAGCAACGTGTATAATTAGTTGCGATTACTCGCCTACTTACGAACCTCAAAGTGTTGGGAGTCGAGGGTTTTATATTTGGTTTGTATTTGCTAAATTATGTTTAAAACATATACAAACAATAAAAAACAAAAACCTCAAAAGTTATTGGGAATAACTAATGAGGTTTTAAAATAACCAATTTTAGTAGGTTACGAACAATAGGTTAATATTTGCGCTTTTTTGAAAAGCCTCTCTTGTTCTTCTTCTTTTTTGAGGTTTTATTCCCTTTTCTATAATAGAAATAATCATCATCTCGACTTTCCCAATCATTATCATATCTGTCATTATAGCCATCAAAATGATTTGCTGTACAACCAGTAATGCCACAAATACCACAACCTTGATTGCTTCTATTTACGTGTCCGCGAATGTTTACCATTTCGCCCCAACGGTTATATTGTATATGTAAACCACCAACTTGTTTTAGTTGTCCAAAACGGTATTTCATATAAACAGAACCTACACGTTTTACACGTCCTTTATAATCGTAGTTTATAAATACGTTACCAACGCTTCGTACACGACCAATTCTATCATGAGTGATACGTACACCACGTGGTCGATTGTAGTTAATTCTTACTCCTGGTGCTCCAAAAGTCGCATTAATGCTGCCACGTCTGGTTGTCGATTTTCTGTAGTAATCACCAGAATGGGCATAATTGGCATTTGTGTTAAAATCGAACTCACCATTTGAAAAGATTAAGAATTCTACACCACGCTCCACAAACAAGATAGGCTGTGAAATGAGATAGCGTTTAGAATTTCTTAAATCTTTGCTGTTTAATTCAGAAACTTGTTCTGATGCTGTTGCAAATGTTACACCTAGTAACATTGTTGCTAATACTAAAGTAATTTTTCTCATAGTAAAAGGTTTTAAGATGCCTAATTTCCCGAACTCTTCGGAATAGCTTTTCGGCTTACGCTATTTGTTTAATGAGTTTCATTTTTCGTGCCAAAGTTGTAAATTACTGATATACAGCTGTTAAAATCATACTGTAACAAGTAGGTAGTATTACTCGTCATTATTATGGAGAAGTAGTTTTCTTTTTATTAATTTTATGAACGACTAAAAAGTCGTTAATCAACCATCAATGGCAAAGAACACCAAAATAACCAATCCTTCAGAAAATGACGATAGCGTAGATTTTGCTTTAGAACAAACTATTACTACGTGCCAAAATTGCGAAAAGGAACATAATATTGAGTTTAATTTTTGCCCACATTGCGGACAACAAACCAATGACGAGTTAACCGTTGGTGTTCTATTCTATAACACAATTGCCAACTATTTTTCGTTTGATGCACGTTTTTTTAGAAGTTTTATCCCTTTAGTATTTAAACCAGGGATTTTAGCTAAACGATTTGTGAATGGGAAACGCTTAATGTATTTGCATCCTGCGCAAATGTATTTATTCATTTCGGTTGTGTTTTTCTTTATGTTTTCGTTTAAAATTAGGGAGTACAATGCCAATTTTGATAAAGCATTGCAAAAGGGTTTTGAAATGGAGCAATCTAAAGATTCTATTAATTTAAGACCTTTGGATTCTGCTGCTATTGCTAAAATTACTAAACCTTTAAGTAATGAGAATTTAATGTCTGGATTATCAAAAGAAGAGCAAAAGGCTATGGATTCTATATTGACAGTTGCTTCTAATCCAGATGCTATTAAAAATAATTTTAATTTTGGCTACGATACCAAAAAGTTGGATTCCTTATTAGCCATTGATGCACCAGAAAAAGAACAATTGCAAGCCTTAGGTATGGAGGAAGGTGCAGGGTTTTTAAAAAAACAATTTTATAGACAGTTAATTAAGTTCCATAAAAATAGAGGAGGTGGCGCTTTGCAAGCCTTTTTTGATAGTGTCCCAATTTCGTTATTCTTTTTATTACCAATTTTCGCGCTCTTGCTTAAAGTATTTTATTGGCGTCGAGGTCGTTTTGCTCACCACTTGGTATTTGGTTTTTATTACTTCTCGTTTTTGTTTACAGCAATGAGCATTATACTTGGAATAAACTATATTATTGAAATACCTAACTGGATTGACTTTCTGGTGTTGCTATCAACATTTTTTTACTTAGTGCTTGCAGTTAAAAACTATTACGAACAAGGCTTTTTTATTAGCTTTATAAAGGCTTCTATGCTTACATTTGTGTATATGATGCTTGTTGCGCCAATGGCAGTTATCATTATGCTCGTATTGTCGTTCTTGTTGTATTAAAGTTTGCCCTTTAAATACTTACCAGTAAACGATGCTTTGTTTAATGCCACTTCTTCAGGAGTTCCAAAGGCTAAAAGTTGCCCTCCATTTTCGCCACCTCCTGGCCCTAAATCTATAATATAATCGGCACATTTAATGAGTTCTACATTATGCTCAACCACTATAATTGAATGCCCTTTTTCAATAAGCGCGTTAAAGGATTTT
>CALZKX010000085.1 GCA_945788155.1 uncultured Flavobacteriaceae bacterium | reverse complement strand
TCAAGTGTAAATTTAGAAACATCTACCGTTTTAGGCAATTCTATTTTTAGTTTTCCTTGTTTTATATTGTGCCTTCCCCAACGAGCTTTTTCAACACGAATACCTTCAGTTTCCCAATGGTGTATTAGTTTATCTTTTTCTTTTTGGATTTTATCTTCAATCAATTCGATTATATTTGAATTTGATAAATTATCCCAGTCGTACTTTTTGTTGACATTGATAAACATATTGTTCCATTTAATAAATGGTCCAAAACGTCCTTTCCCTTTTTGAACTGGTAAATCTTGATACATATATATAGGTGCATCTGCCTTTTCTTTTTCTTTAATCAACACTATGGCATCATCTAATTCTACCGACAATGGATCGACGCCTTTTGGTAGCGATACAAACTTTTTTCCAAATTTCACGTAAGGCCCAAAGCGACCATTATTAACTTCGATGGTTTCATCTTTATATTCTCCTAATGTTTTTGGAAGTTGAAATAAATCCATGGCTTCCTCGTAAGTAATGGATGTTAATTGTTGTTCTGGTGACAAGCTAGCAAATAGTGGTTTCTCTTCATCATCAACCGTTCCTATTTGAACCATTGGCCCAAACTTTCCTAAACGCACGCTTACTTGACGTCCTGTATCTGGATCTGTACCTAGAATACGCTCGCCAGATTCTCGTTCGGCATTTTGTTGTACGTCTTCAACTTGAGGGTGAAAACTTTTATAGAAATCTTTCATCATCGTTGTCCAATCTTCTTTACCATCAGCGATATCATCAAAGCTTTCTTCAACTTTTGCGGTAAAATTATAATCGAGAATAGACTCGAAATGGTTCACAAGAAAATCGGTAACAATCATCCCTATATCTGTTGGAACAAGTTTCCCTTTATCAGACCCTACTTTCTCGGTTAATTGCTTTTCTGAAACATTATTGTTTTCTAAAACAAGTTGTACATAGTTTCGTGGTTCACCTTCAACAGCTCCTTTTTCAACATAGTTTCTGTTTTGAATGGTTGAAATTGTTGGCGCATAAGTAGATGGACGACCAATACCTAGTTCTTCTAATTTCTTTACCAATGAAGCTTCTGTAAATCTTGCTGGTGCTCTTGTGTAACGTTCGGTAGCTGAAATGTAATTACTTAAAAGATTTTCGTTAACCTTAAGTGTTGGCAACATACCTTCTTGCTCAGTATCTTCCTCATCAGTACCTTCTAGATATACTTTTAAAAACCCTTCAAACTTTATCATTTCACCATTTGCTGAAAACAAACTATTATGTGTTGATGCCGAAATTTTCACATTGGTTCTTTCTAATTGTGCTTCGCTCATTTGAGATGCGATCGCGCGTTTCCAAATTAAATCATATAGACGTGCTTGGTCTCTTTCTACATTTGCTGTATGTTGTGAAAAATCGGTAGGACGAATAGCCTCATGCGCTTCTTGTGCTCCTTTTGCTTTTCCTTTATAATTTCGAGGTTTACTATATTTAGACCCAAATACATTCTCAATTTCAGCTTGTGCTCCTTTTTTAGCTTCATCTGATAGATTGACACTATCTGTTCTCATATAGGTAATTAAACCAGCCTCATATAAACGTTGTGCATTACCCATGGTTCTGTTTACCGAAAAGCCCAATTTTCTTGACGCTTCTTGCTGTAATGTTGAGGTTGTAAATGGTGCTGCTGGCGATTTCTTTGCAGGTTTTTTCTCTAAATCTGCAACTTTGAAATTCGCATTAGCATTGTCTTCTAAAAACTTTTGCGCTTCTGCTTTTGTAGAGAAATTCTTAGGAAGCTTTGCTTTAAATGTTTGACCTTCTTCATTAGAAAATTCAGCATCTACTCTATAGGACGCTTCTGGATTAAAAGCTTGAATTTCTCTTTCACGCTCCACAATTAATCTTA
Organism: uncultured Flavobacteriaceae bacterium; assembly: GCA_945788155.1. Lineage (GTDB taxonomy): Bacteria > Bacteroidota > Bacteroidia > Flavobacteriales > Flavobacteriaceae > Pontimicrobium. Next base: position 5,135 of record CALZKX010000085.1, on the reverse strand, counting down.
CAGAAACTGATTGTACGCGTCCAGCAGATAAGCCACCTTTTACTTTTCGCCAAAGTACTGGCGACAATTCGTAACCAACAATTCTATCTAGTACACGACGTGCTTGTTGTGCATCGACTAAATTGTAATCGATGCTTCTTGGGTTTTCAATAGCTTTTTGAATTGCAGCCTTAGTGATTTCATGAAAAACTATACGTTTTATCTTGTCTTTATCCAATCCTAAATTTTCGGCAAGATGCCAAGCAATGGCTTCTCCCTCGCGATCTTCATCACTTGCCAACCAAACCATATCGGCTTTTTTAGCTAAGTCTTTTAGTTTTTTTACAACCGCTTTTTTATCGCTTGAAACTTTATATTTAGGTTTAAAATCACCTTCTACATCCACACCCAATTCTTTTGATGGTAAATCTGAAATATGTCCAAAACTGGATTCTACTTTAAAATCTTTACCTAGAAATTTTTCTATGGTTTTTGCCTTAGCAGGTGACTCTACAATCACTAAATTCTTCGCCATTATTCATTTTTTTAGAGGTACAAATGTAGACGATTTTTTTTATTTGCAAATTTTAGTTTGTTTTTACCTATAAAAAAAACCTGTATCGAACAGGTTTTTAAAGTATAATAATTGGTCTTTTTATTCGGTTCCTATTTTCATTATTTCACTATCATCTTCAAAGCCTACAATATCGCGATACACAAAATATACTGGAAGATAAACTATAGATATAGTAAATAACAATCCTATGCCACATGCAATAATGCCTAACATTCCTAAAATTCCTGTTACAAATAATAATCCAAAAGTTATCAACCATTTTTTTGTGCCTAAATTAAAACTAATCTTTACTATTTCAGTTTCTGTTAATTCAGGATTATTAGAAAATACTACTGCAAAAAAAGACAATGGCACAATAGCATATATATATGGTATTAAAAATAGCCATTGAGCAATCACAGCTATTAAAGAATAAATAATTCCTAGTATAAATATTTTACGAATATGATCGCCTTTAAAATAGTAGAATAAATCTTCGCTTGGTGTTTCATTTAAATCAATCAATTTACAAACTCTGTAAAATCCTGCCAATAAGCCAATTGTTATAGAGGAAATTAATATAGTTTGAGGTAATGAATAAAAAGCATTACTCGTATAATTATCAAAAAAATTGAAACCTTCATTGTAATCAACTTCAAAAGGACCTGGGCCAAGACCTATAAAACTAAATGAAACTGAAATTGCTACTGCAAATACCACAAGAACTAACACCATCAAAAAACCTTTTAACCAAACTTCTTTAAACATATTAATAGTAAGATCGAGGATTTTTCCAAAATCTAAATGTTGAGCGTTCTTTATTTTCGATTGTATTTCAGAGTAGTTCATCCTAATTAATTTGGTTAGACTTCAAATGTAAATAATCTTATGTATTAAATTTAACACTCTGCCACTTTGTCATAAAAACTAAATAAATTGTATCTTTGCATGCTTATTGAGTTTTTTAAATACAAATGAGATTTCCGTTTTCACGGAAAATAAATAATGGAGAAGATTATAGACGAGAAAAAACAAGGTAAACCCTTGATTTTAGACGAGAATAAAAAAAATACTAGAAAACTTTTTATTGAAAGTTACGGCTGTGCTATGAATTTTAGCGACAGTGAAATTGTAGCTTCAATTTTAGCCAACGATGGATTTAACACTACGCAAAAACTAGAAGAAGCCGATTTAGTTTTGGTAAACACGTGTTCTATTAGAGATAAGGCAGAACAAACCGTAAGAAAACGTTTAGAAAAATACAATGCGGTAAAACGAAATCACAATCCAAAAATGAAGGTTGGTGTTTTAGGCTGTATGGCTGAAAGACTAAAAAGCAAGTTTCTGGAAGAAGAGAAAATTGTGGATTTAGTTGTTGGCCCTGATGCTTATAAAGATTTACCCAACTTACTCGAAGAAGTTGAACAAGGTAGAGATGCCATAAATGTTATTTTATCTAAAGATGAAACGTATGGCGATATTTCACCTGTAAGATTGCAAAGCAATGGCGTTACTGCTTTTGTATCTATTACTCGTGGTTGCGATAACATGTGTACATTTTGTGTAGTGCCTTTTACAAGAGGTCGTGAACGCAGTAGAAATCCGCAAAGTATTATTGAAGAAGTAAATGATTTAGCTTCAAAAGGCTTTAAAGAAATTACCTTACTAGGTCAAAATGTAGATAGTTACCTATGGTATGGAGGCGGATTAAAAAAAGACTTTGATAAAGCGAGCGATATTCAAAAAGCGACAGCCGTAAGTTTTGCTAATTTATTAGAAATGTGCGCTCAAGCGCAACCAAAAATGCGCATCCGTTTTTCAACATCCAACCCACAAGATATGACCTTAGATGTTGTTCGCTCAATGGCAAAGCACAAAAATATTTGCAACTATATTCACCTTCCTGTACAAAGTGGAAGTGACAGGATATTAAAAGAAATGAATCGTCAACACACTCGCAAAGAGTATATCCAGTTGATTGATGATATTAAAAAAATATTACCAGACTGCACAGTATCACATGACTTAATAACAGGTTTCCCAACCGAAACGGAAGAAGATCATCAGGACACATTAAGCCTAATGGAGCATGTAAAATATTCGTTTGGCTATATGTTTGCTTACTCCGAACGACCAGGAACTATGGCAGCACGAAAATTGAAAGACGATATTCCGGAAGCTATTAAAATGAAGCGTTTAGCTGAAGTTGTAGCATTACAACAAGAACACAGCCGAATTAGAACAGAAGAATACCTCAACAAAACGGTTGAAGTATTAATTGAAAAAGAATCAAAAAAATCATCAGAACACTGGTCCGGAAGAACCGAACATAACTCGGTTGCAGTATTCCCTAAATCACATTACAAAGTAGGGGATTTTGTAAATGTAAAAGTGAAAGATTGCACTAGTGCTACACTTATTGGTGAAGCAGTAGGGTATTCGGAAAATAATTAGTTGATTGTCATTTCTGCAAAAGCAGGGATCCACAATTATTAAAAATAAGTTTAAATTAAAAGATTCCTGCCTGCGCAGGAAATATTATGGAATCAATTCAAGCTATAAAACAACGTTTTGGAATTATTGGTAACGATACTGCTTTAAATCGTGCTATTGAAAAGGCGATTCAAGTCGCGCCAACAGATATTTCGGTGTTAGTCACTGGAGAATCTGGTGTTGGTAAAGAAAGTATTCCAAAAATCATACACCAGCTTTCACATAGAAAACACGGAAAATATATTGCAGTAAACTGTGGTGCAATTCCCGAGGGTACTATAGACAGTGAGCTATTTGGCCACGAAAAAGGAGCTTTTACTGGAGCTACACAAACACGTTCTGGCTATTTTGAAGTTGCAGATGGAGGCACTATTTTCTTAGATGAAGTTGGCGAATTACCATTAACCACACAAGTGCGTTTATTACGTGTTCTAGAAAATGGCGAATTTATTAAAGTAGGCTCTAGTAAAGTGCAAAAAACCAATGTTCGTATTGTGGCAGCAACAAATATGGACATGTTTGATGCTATTAAAAAAGAAAAATTTAGAGAAGACCTGTATTATAGATTAAGTACTATTGATATTCATCTCCCACCTTTAAGAGATCGTAAAGAAGACATTCACTTGTTATTTAGAAAGTTCGCAAGCGATTTTGCCCTTAAATACAAAATGCCAACAATTAAACTAAGTGATGATGCTATTACAATGCTATTAAAATACCGTTGGAGCGGAAATATTAGGCAATTACGTAATGTGGCAGAGCAAGTTTCGGTATTAGAACATAAGCGAGAAATAACTCCCGAAATATTAAGAAACTATTTACCAAATGCTGGCCAAAACTTACCTGCTGTTATTAGTTCAGCTAAAAAAGAAAGTGATTTCAGCAACGAACGTGAAATACTTTACAAAGTATTGTTCGATATGAAAAGTGATTTGAACGACTTGAAGAAACTCACCATGGAGCTCATGCAAAATGGGAATACCCAAGATGTTCAAAAAGATAATCAAGGACTTATACAAAAAATTTATGGTGATGAGGACAACACTGCAAAAGAAGAATTAGAAGTATTATCGTTACCTGAAGAAAGCACTCAACCAGTTGAAATAGTTAATAATACTCAAGACAAGTATCATTTTGCTGAAGAGATTGAAGAAGAGGAAACCTTATCGCTTCATGACAAAGAACTGGAATTAATAAAAAAATCTTTAGAACGTCACAAAGGAAAACGTAAATTAGCAGCTGCCGAACTTGGTATAAGTGAACGTACGTTGTATAGAAAAATAAAGCAATTTGATCTTTAAAATAACTTTATGAAATCAACTACAAGAAAACATTACTTTGTAAGTTTTTAGTTTATGTTGATTACATCTGACAAATAAAAGAAAATAGAAACCAACAGGTGAAAGCAGTAGAAATATTTATGATTCGTAAATCGTTTGCACGTAATAGCTCAGAAAAAATTAGACAAGAAGCAGAAGATTTGGTAAACGAAAAACATTATCAAGGATATCGATTAATAAATGTTGATTTTGATGTAGCAGATAATGCTGGCTACATTTATGCGTTTATTACCATGAAGCGACCTAATACTTATTAACTGTAATTATGAACACTATTGAAATAAAAATATAATTTTTTATTGAAAATATAGAAGCGTAGCTTTAAAGAATATTTTTATGGAAAAAACAAAACACATACTACTCATTTTAATTTTAGCAACTACTTTTCAAAGTTGCTGGAAATATAAATTTACAGGCACAAATGTTTCTGAAAACACCAAAACCTTTCAAGTCAACTATTTTCAAAACAACGCACCTTTAATAGAACCAGGTTTAGAGCGTGATTTTAGAATAGCACTTGAAGAAATTATTTTAAATCAAACAAATTTAGACCTTGTTAAATCCAATGGCGATTTACTTTACGAAGGCGAAATAGTAGAGTATCGCATCTCTCCTACCACAGCAACAGCTAACAATACTGCTGCACAAAACCGTTTAACCATTGCTGTAAAAGTGCATTTTTATGATAAAAATGATCCTGATGCGGAGTTTGATCAACGTTTTTCATTCTTCTTTGATTACGAAGGAAACGCACAATTAGTTGGTAG
>CALZKX010000084.1 GCA_945788155.1 uncultured Flavobacteriaceae bacterium | reverse complement strand
CCTCAAGTTATTACTACTTGTGAGGAGTTTGATATTGATAGTACTACTATTGCATTAAATGGAGGAGAAGACTACGAATTGCTTATGACGATTTCTCAAGAAGATTTTCCTAAAATAAAAGCCAATCCTAACTTAACGGTTATTGGATATATTACCAATAAAAATAATGGAATGCATTTAGTGACAAGAGCAGAAGAAAAAATACCTTTAAAAGCTCAAGGCTGGAATTCACTTAGCTAATCTAAATAACGAACTCTCGCTTAAATCTATTACAGGAATATTTTTTTTTCTAAGTCTATTGTTATGAATTCTTTCAAGAACTGCATTAATTTCCTTATACTTTGGAGTTAATAAGGTTAATGTACCATTACCATTTGTAGTAACTTGCTCTTTACAATGTTTACAAGTGTATTCTTTTACATGATATGTAACATTTTTTGTTACTGAATAATCATGACCAAAAAAAGAACAATATAAATGTTTCAAACCTTTTAAGTTTTAGCTAATTAATAATGAGGGAATATTAAAAGTAATTTTTTTTGCAAAAATAAAAGGATTTAACCATAAGTATTCGTTAAAGAGTTAATTTTTTTCTTTAAACGAAACATTTTTAATTAAAAATAAGAGAAAAAAAAGCCAAATTGTTTATTTGACATAAAAAATTCAGTCAAATTCTTTTAGGCTAAATGGTTGGTTTCAAAAGCTATAAACAAAGTGTCTTACAGTAATAATTAAGCAGCAGTTGTAGCATACACTTTTTGTTTAAGCTTTGTCTTTCTTTTAGTGTGAATGTATTCTAAAATAGAATTTATTTCTTGAAACGTTGGGGTAAGCTCGGTTAAACGACCATTACCATTAGTGGTCAATTGTTTTTTACAGCACTTACAAGTGTACTCTTTTACATGCTTGGTAACAAGTTTTGATACATCGTATTGATGGCCGAAAATATTGCAGTATAATTTTGAAACAGGACTAGCTTGATTAGTTTGGGAGTGAGAAGTAGAAGTTTTCATAAGCTATTGGTTATTTGGGTGAAGTAAACTTAAAAAAAAATCATAAAAAAACGCCAAAACATTATATATTTTCGATGAAATGCATAATATTGTAAGAAAAAGATTTCTTATTTTCAATGTGGCTCATGTGCCCATCAGGTAATTCAACCACTTTAATGGTGTTGTTTGACGCTTCATCTATTAATGATTGATATTCTAAAACAGGATCTTTTTTACTAATAATCATCATTTTTTTAAAGTCACCATCACGAAAAATTTCTTGCCGATCTTTTCTAATTTTCATTCCTTCTAAGGCAGCTATAATACTTTGAAGAGGTGTTTTGAGAGCTTCATGTATAACTAGCTTAATTTTTTCAGAAAAAATACGCCTGTTTTTTGGGCGAAATAAATTTGTGATAGAAATTCTAATAAACGTTTTATAATTGTGCTTAACAGTTTCGATGGCACGATCTCTATTTTTCTGTTTGTCTTTGCTGTCAGGTTTGGAGGTGGAGTTCATTAAACATAAACCTTTAATTTTGCTTGGGTATAATTCAGCAAAAGCTAGAGCAACATAGCCTCCCATTGAGTGGCCTATAAAAGTTGCTTTTTTAATTTTTAAATGAGTAAGCACTTTGGCAACAGTGTTTGCCATAAGTTCCATGCTATGTATATAACCCAAGCAATCGCTTTGGCCATGACCTAATAAATCGATGGTTACAATGCGGTTATTTTTAGACCACTGTGTAATAAAACCATTCCACATGGTTGAGTTTTCAAGAAACCCATGCAGTAAAACAATGGCTTTACCCTTTCCATAATCGTTATAATGGATTTTGGCTCTTTTAAAAAAAATAAAAGCGTTCATCGGTCAAATTTCATATCTTCCACAAAGATAATTTTATGAAATGAATAATAAGAAAACAATATTAATAATTGGGTTTGCATTATTTGCAAGTTTTTTTGGAGCTGGAAACTTAATACTTCCACCATATTTAGGTTTTAATTCTGGTCCAGATTGGTGGTTGGTCGCTCTTGGTTTTGTAACTTCGGCAACAGTTATTCCGTTACTTGCATTATTTGGTCATGCTCGATTGCAAGGGACTATGTTAGACTTTGGTAATAAGGCTTCGCCAATATTTAGTTTAGTATATTCTTTATGCGTTTATATAATTGCAATTACGTTGCCAATACCTCGAACCGCTGCAGTTACGCACGAAATGGCGATACAGCCTTTTTTTCATACATCTTCGCTTTTAACCAGTAGCATATACTTTGGAATTGCTTTTATTTTTATAATGAAAAGAGATAGCATACTAAGCATACTTGGTAAATTTCTAACACCTCTAATTGTTCTTATTTTATTGATGATAATAATTATTGGGTTTTTCTCTTCGCCAGGAACTATGAACGCTTCATTGCTGGAAGCACCAGCTTTGGTGGCAGGATTGTTGGAAGGTTATCAAACTTATGATGCTCTGGGAGGGATTTTAATTGGAGGCGTTGTAATAATTTCACTTAATCTTGAAGGTGGAATTTCTTTTGAAGACAAAAAAAGCATCATTACTAAATCTGGTTTGGTAGCAGCATTTGGTTTATTTATTATCTATGCTGGAATGATAGCAGTTGGAGCATTACACAATACAGAATTTGAAGTATCAATTACTAGACCAGAACTACTCGCTGGGTTAAGCTTGAAAACTTTGGGAAATATTGGTAATTTGTTTTTGAGTGTACTTATTTCTTTAGCTTGCTTCACTACTGCGGTAAGTGTGATTGTTGGTACTGCCGATTTTTTTAAAGGCTTATTTAATAATTCTCAATTGGCTTACACTATTTCAGCAATTATCGCATGCATAATAGGCGTTTTGGTAGGGCAATTTGACGTTCATTATATCATTGTTGTTGCATTGCCAGCTTTAATGTTTATTTACCCAATAACCATTGTACTTATATTATTAAATATAATTCCTGTGCGTTTGGCTTCAGGAAAAGTATTTAAAGCAGTTATATTAGTGACTTTTATTTTTAGTATACCAGATTTTTTAGGGTTTTTAATAAATGCCGATTGGCTACAAAATATTAAAGAAGTATTGCCTTTTGCAAAACAAAGTTTAGGTTGGATTTTACCAGCATTGTTAGTCTTTGTGGGTGTTAATTTAATTCAACAACCTCTTAAACAGCGATAAACATAAAAACAGCTTTTTTTTAGCTCATTAACAGATTTATATCCTAGGTCTTCAGCTGCAACTTCTAGATAAGAATCTTGTACCATAGCATCCAGGTCCTTTTTCAATAGTAGTTTTTTAAGCTGTTCATTTTCTTTTTG
>CALZKX010000083.1 GCA_945788155.1 uncultured Flavobacteriaceae bacterium | reverse complement strand
TTACTTGGTCTTTCATTAAAGCAATTAATGGCGAAATAACGATACAGATGCCTTCTTTTGCTAATGCTGGAATTTGAAAACATATAGATTTTCCACCACCAGTTGTAAGCAGTGCAAAAGTATCTTCGCCATCAAGTACAGCATTAATAATATCTTCCTGTAAAGGTTTGAAACTAGTGTAGTTCCAATATTTTTCTAATATTTGAATAGTATGTGACACTATAAGTTCTCCACTATGTTTAATATAAAGTCAGTACGTTTTTCAACGGGATCAAATGGCACATCATGCAAGTTGTAACCAAAATGGGAATATGTATTTACCAAGTGGTCATGGATTTTTACTGCTTGATCAAAATTCTCATAACGTTCATTGTCGCTAACATAAATTTGTTGCCAAGGAGCAAGGATAAATACATGGTCGTAAGTATGGCTTTTACAAGCTTCAATAAACCTATTAGGATATTTAGTCCCTAAAAAATCCATATATGCCACTACATCTGGAATCCCTCTATCTAAAAAAGTAAGTGTTTCATTGCTAGAAATGGCTTTTAAAAATTGTTTTCTCCTACCTTCCAACAACATGTCGCTAAACAATAATGGTTCGGTTAAAAACAACTGAGCTATGCCTTGTTTTTGCGCTTCAAGGGTAACTTGACGCGAAACTTCTTCCAGACACACAAAATTTCTACGCAATAATTCGTTAATAATAGAAGTTTTACCAGTACCAGGACCACCAGTTATAACAATTTTTTTCGCACCCAAAGTTTATTGATTTTCTCAGTAAAAATCGTAATTAAATGCAGAAATAAAAAATATTTAAAAGTGTATATTTGTCACGCTTAAAAAAAAGCTTATGAGTACACCAAATGCAGAAGAATTTTACAAGAAACTAAAAATACAACTTTTAGAAACGGCTACATGGCCATCGGAGTATTTATATAAATTTATTGTTAAGTCTGATATTACCAAAATAGCTGAGATCGAGGCTCTTTTTGATAATACAGGAGCCGTTATTACTACCATAGAATCCAAAAATGGAAAATACACAAGCGTTTCAATAAATGTGATCATGAAAGATCCAGATGCTGTTATTTCTAAGTATATAGAAGTAACAAACAATGTTGAAGACGTAATTTCGTTATAAAGGAATTTGCTTTTAGATAATTAATGTGCCAAAATTAATTTAAAAGCATTAGCTATTGTTTAATTTTTTGTACTTTGGCACAAGTAAAACTTCGTAAGAACTTATTAATTCTACACATACATAATACAATATTTTGATAGATCAATTAGAGTACAACACAGAGCGTGAGCATTTAATAATACCAGAGTATGGACGCCATATGCAAAAAATGATTAATTACGCTAAATCAAGAGAAACAAAAGAAGAGCGTAATAAACTTGCAAAAGCGATTATTGCTGTAATGGGAAATTTGCAGCCACATTTACGTGATGTTCCAGATTTTCAACATAAACTTTGGGATCAGCTTTTTATTATGTCTGATTTTGAATTAGACGCAGAATCTCCTTATGAAAAACCTTCTAGAGAGGTTTTAGAAGCGAAGCCAGAACCATTGGCTTACCCTCAAAACCATCCTAAATATAGGTTTTACGGTAATAATATTAAGACCATGATTGATGTTGCCAACACTTGGGAAGAAGGTGAAATGAAAGAAGCTTTGGTTTACACTATTGCCAATCACATGAAAAAATGCTTCTTGAACTGGAATAAAGATACAGTTGAAGATATCGTTATTTTTGATCATCTTTTTGAACTATCTAATGGAAAAATCGACTTACGAAGAAGCGAAGAAGATTTAAGTGACTCTACTAGTTTGATGCGTTCTAAAAAGAAATACACAAAGAAAACTGGTGGTAAAAAAAGCAGCAACCGAGGCCGTAAACGCTATTAATTATTCAATGAGTACATTTAAGATTGAAGGTGGCCATAAACTAAAAGGAGAAATTCAGCCACAAGGCGCAAAAAACGAAGCATTACAAATTTTGTGTGCCGTTCTTTTAACTCCTGATAAAGTCACAATTAATAATATTCCTGATATAGTTGATGTCAATAAACTAATTAAGCTTTTAGAAAAATTAGGTGTTAAGGTTAATAAATTAGCACATGGCTCTTATAGTTTTCAGGCTAATGAAATCAACCTACCATACCTAGAGACTGAACAATTTAAAATTGATGGTCGTGGTTTAAGAGGTTCAATCATGATAGTTGGACCATTACTTGGACGTTTTGGGAAAGGGTTTATTCCTAAACCTGGAGGCGATAAAATTGGACGTCGTAGATTGGATACACATTTTCAAGGTTTCATTAAACTTGGAGCAGAATTTAGATACAATAAAGAAGATCATTTTTATGGCGTTGAAGCCAAAAAATTGAAAGGCACTTATATGCTTTTAGATGAAGCTTCGGTTACTGGAACTGCCAATATTGTTATGGCTGCTGTTTTAGCAGAAGGAACTACAACCATATACAATGCAGCTTGTGAACCTTACTTGCAACAGCTTTGTAAAATGCTCAATAGAATGGGCGCAAAAATCTCAGGTATTGGATCCAATATGCTCATTATTGAAGGTGTCGATAATTTAAGAGGAGCAGAGCATACCATGCTTCCAGATATGGTTGAAATTGGCAGCTGGATAGGTTTGGCTGCAATGACCAAAAGCGAATTAACCATAAAAAATGTAAGCTGGAACGACCTTGGGCTCATCCCAAACGTGTTTAGAAAACTGGGTATTACAGTGGAACGCCAAGGTGACGATATTCATATTCCTGCTCATGAAAATGGTTATGAAATACAAAGTTATATAGATGGGTCTATTTTAACAATATCAGATGCACCATGGCCAGGATTTACTCCAGATTTATTGAGCATTGTTTTGGTAATAGCAACCCAAGCTCGAGGAACCGTACTTGTGCACCAAAAAATGTTTGAAAGCCGCTTATTTTTTGTAGATAAGTTGATTGATATGGGTGCAAAAATTATTTTATGTGATCCTCACAGGGCAAATGTTATTGGGCATGATTTTAAATCAAATTTAAAAGCAACCACCATGACATCACCAGATATTCGAGCTGGTATATCGTTGTTAATTGCTGCGTTATCGGCAAAGGGTACATCAATCATACATAACATCGAGCAAATAGATCGTGGCTACGAGCGCATAGACGAACGTTTGCGTGCTATTGGTGCGAGGATTGAGAGGGTTTAAAAATTAACCATTGTTGTTGGAGAACACCAAAAGCAGCTTAATAGCTTACCTTTTTCTAAAGAATTTTATCATCTTAAAGTTATTAATTACCCTTATTGTTAATTGGTGGTGGTCCTTCAGGGATTATAGATTCGTAAACCTCATCGCCTTTTCGTTCTTTAT
>CALZKX010000082.1 GCA_945788155.1 uncultured Flavobacteriaceae bacterium | reverse complement strand
GGTTGTGAACCCTTGCACCTTGAACGTCTATATATTCTTTAAACTCAGTCATAAATTGGCAAAGTTGCAAAGGTACAGATTTTAAAGGTAAATAGGAAGTAAAGTACTAACAGTGAATTGTTGATAAGTGTGATTGATATACGTAGTTACCCTTTATTAAAAAAACAATAAAAGTTCGTGTTTTGAGAACAATTGTTTTATATTTGCATCAGACAATGAAATATGAAACGAATAATAGCGAAAAGAACTTTACGTGAATTTTGGGAGGAACACGCAGATTCGGAACAATATTTGAAAACTTGGTACGAGACTACAAAAAACTCAAATTGGAATTCTCCGAATGACATAAAAGAGACTTACATTAATGCAAGTATTTTAAAAGACAGTAGAGTTGTTTTCAATATCAAGGGGAATTCATATCGCCTTATCGTAAAGTTTAACTATGTCAGACAATGGGCGTTTATCCGATTTGTTGGAACTCACGCTCAATACGATAAAATTAACGCTGACACAATTTAAAGTATTTAATTATGGAAATTAAACCTATCAAAACGGAAAAAGATTACGAAAAAGCTCTCGAAAGACTTGAGTTAATTTTTGATGCTGCTCCAAATTCAAAAGATGGAGATGAAGCGGAAATTTTATCATTATTGATTGAGAACTTTGAAAACAAGCACTATCCTATCGAATCACCTGACCCAATTGAAGCAATTAAAATCCGAATGGAAGAAATGAACCTAAAGCAAAAGGATTTAGTTGGAGTGATTGGCGGAAAAAGTAGAGTGTCGGAAATCTTGAATAAAAAGAAAAAATTGACAGTTGATATGATAAGAGAATTAGAGCAAATCTTGCATATATCTGCTTCTGTACTCGTAAACAACTATAAACTTGCGAATTGAAAAAAATAACAAAGGGTAACAAAGAACGTGTATAATTCATTGCTTCTGATTTTCCTCGCGGAAAATCCTCGCGCTAAATTAAAGCCAGTTTTTATTTAGTAAATTAGTTGCCGAAACGCGCAACGAAATCATACACAAAACCGCTATACGTATTGATTTTATACTTTTAAAAAGCTACCTTCGTTTAACAATAGATATAAATAATTAAAAAAGTTTATATAAGGCATTGTAAAACATTTAGAAATGAAACAAACAATCTTAATATTATTTTCCTTATTTTTTTCTTCTACTCTTTTTAGTCAAGTGACTACAAATGACAATTTTGAAATAAAACTTCAAAAAGTCAGACAAGTAGACAACCAAAGTATTCTTCAAAGTAGTCAATTAAAAATTAAAACCAATGAATTGATTAAAATTATGATAAAAGTAAAAATAAAATCTAAAGGAAATGATAAACTCAATTTGAGTGCTTTTTCTTTGTTGGACACAGAAAATAAAATTAGATATCGATTAGCTGATTATAAAGGGTATACTGGAATTATTGGATATCCAGAATATGCTCCCTATTTAAAAACCCAACTGTTTAATGAAAAAGGCAAAGAATTAGTTAATATCCCTAAATACGACCCAAACCAAAGAGACCTTTTTAATGATTTCGATATAACTGATTATCAAGATTTTGAGGTTCCTGTAAACTTCGGCAGTAAAGAAAACCCAAACTTAAGTATAGTATATTATGGAAATACACATTATAAAAATTTCACTGCTGAACTATTCTTTGGGATACTAAATAAAAACAAAGAATCAAGCTATGAGTTATATTATAAAGATGAAAAAATTTCCAAAATAAATATGGCATTAAGATAAAACGTTTTACAACAATATATATTAAAAATAGTACAAGTCATTGCTAACACTAAGGCTTAGGCTTTTTTAGAAGTCGACAAATTTTTAAATTTGACGATTTTCAAAAAAATAAAATAAATAGTAAAATTTAAAAATTCGGCTTATGTTAATCCGAATAGTAATCGCTGATTTTCAACGCTATTTTTCATATATGGAGCCGTTAAACAAACTTTCAGAAAAAGCTACTCTAAACCTAAATATTAGTTTAATGAGAAAAGTACTATTGCCCTTTTTGGTATTCTTAACAATACTTTCATGTAAAAATGAATCTAGCAAAATTATTTACAAAACAAAATCAGGCGAATATGCTTCAAAACCTGGAAATTTTATAGCCGATTTTCCAACAGAGCCAAAGCACTCAGCTATAGATAATCAAATAGGGTTGGATAAATTTCAAATACATTTATTTCGTTCTACTTTGGGGCCAAATAAAATATTTTCAATTGAATATGTAGATTATCCTAAACACATGATTACATCGATGTCTGATGAGCAAATTTACAATCAAGGTGTTACAAATTATTCCAATAAAGTGTCTGAATCTTTTCAACTTGAATCTCAAGAATCTATTGAACAACATGGCTTGAACGGAAAATATTTTGTTTTAAGGCTTAACCAAGGTGCCATAAATAAAGGTGTTAAAGGTTATATTGAAGGAAAATTATTTAGAAAAGGTAATAGAGTTTATACTATAACTTATCTAGGACACAATGACAAAAACACTGATGCTTTTATGAAGTCGTTTAGATTAATGAAGTAAACAGTTTTAAATACCTCAAAAAAATTAATATACTTGTAACGCAATACAAAACATTTATTAATAAGATTCCCTCTTTCGAGGGAATGAAAAAAGATTTTCTATGAGATTATTAGGCATTGGCTCACGTATTAACCATCAAGAATACGGCAAAGGCGTCGTTACCAACGTTACCTCAAGACACTATTGGGTCACATTTATAGATAGTGGTTTAGAAACTATTGAGTTAGATAGCGAACTTGAAGTGATAGAACACGCAGCAGCAGACGATGTAGATACCGTTAGTTTGTTTGATGTGGAAAGCAGTTTGGTACAAATACTTAAAAAATGGAGTGATGCCAGCGAAATTGTGCCAATTGCAGATAAATGGAAAGGCGGTAAACTTATTTTAGAACCAGCCGATACAGCACTGCAAAGTAAAGAAATACCTATAGATACTTTTTTTCATAAAATAGTGATGCTTCGTGATAGGCTTCGTGTGATGGAACAAAAAATAAACTCTAGCAAAAATCTTGACGAACAGGAAAAAATAGACTTGCAACAATACATAACTAGATGCTATGGTAGTTTAACAACATTTAATGTATTGTTTAAGCAAAAAAACCAGCAATTTTCAGGGCAGAGTAGTAAATAACGTGAGAGCGATATAAAAGTCATTGACTATAAGCTGATTGAAATAAAAACACCCCTAATGAGCTTCGCTCGGTATCTTCAACAAAAGCTGTCGCTTTTATCTCGATAATCCTCAAGGGGACAATGTCATCTTTGG
>CALZKX010000081.1 GCA_945788155.1 uncultured Flavobacteriaceae bacterium | reverse complement strand
TAAAAGCCAATAATTTAATGAAGTCCTATAGTGGACGAAAAGTTGTAAAAGATGTTTCCCTTGAAGTAAACCAAGGAGAGATTGTTGGATTACTTGGACCTAATGGTGCTGGAAAAACAACCTCTTTTTACATGATTGTTGGTTTAATAAAACCTAATGGTGGAAACATATTTTTAGACAGTACCGAAATTACCAATTACCCAATGTACAAACGTGCACAAAATGGTATTGGTTATTTGGCACAAGAGGCATCGGTTTTTAGAAAATTAAGCATTGAAGACAATATTTTAAGTGTATTGCAACTTACCAAACTTTCCAAAAAGGAGCAACTTGATAAAATGGAGTCGCTTATTGAAGAATTTGGATTAGGACACATACGTAAAAGTCGTGGTGATTTATTGTCTGGTGGTGAGCGTCGTCGTACCGAAATTGCTCGCGCACTTGCTACTGACCCAAATTTTATTTTATTGGATGAGCCCTTTGCTGGTGTAGATCCAGTAGCTGTTGAAGACATACAACGTATTGTAGCAAAACTTACCAAAAAAAATATAGGTATTTTAATTACCGACCATAATGTACAGGAAACTTTAGCGATTACCGACAGAACCTATTTAATGTTTGAAGGAAGCATCCTTAAAGCTGGAAAACCTGAGGAACTCGCTGCAGATGAAATGGTACGTAAAGTATATTTAGGACAAAATTTCGAGCTTCGTAAAAAGAAATTGGAGTTTTAAACGCTAAGTGTTATTTGATTAGTTCTATTACCCTATCTCTATTTAAATTGTAAAACAAACTAATTGTGTCTCCAAGTTTTATATTCTTACAAGTACTTTTATTTATTGCAACGTTATAAATCTTTTTTCTAAATTTCACTTTAACCAAGCTTCTGGAGCCTATTGACCCTGTTTTACAGCGAACATAATTTACTGTAACATCAACTTCTTCAATAGAATTATTAACACATGAAGAAACAAAAAAATATAAAATTAAAATCCATACTTTACGTAGCATTTAACTTACTAATTTTATAAGTCGTTTAACTAACTTAAACCCTAAAAGAACCAAAATACCAACAGCCAAACCAATAACAAAATCTTTTAAAATACTTGGCCACGTTCCTAAAAAGTGATGCAAATACTCAATATTATGGACAAAAATACCTCCTGCAACCAATAACAGTGCGATTGTACCAATAACCGAAAGTGATTTAATAATAAATGGTAAGGCATTAACCAATAGTTTACCAATAAATTGCAATAAATTCTTGTTACCATTACTCATTCGTACCAATCGTAAACCTAAATCATCCATTCTAACAATTAGAGCTACAATGCCATAAACACCAACTGTAGCGATAATTGCTACTACAGTAACTACTAATATTTGAGTTAACAAAGGTTCATTTATAACAGTTCCTAAGGCAATAATCACAATTTCAATAGATAGTATAAAATCTGTTATGATTGCGGATTTTATTTTCTTCTTTTCTAACTCTAAAATGGCTGCTTTCGATAAGTTTTCAGTTTTTAAAATAGGAGTTTCATGAGTGTGTGGCACAAAATATTCATAGATTTTTTCTGCACCTTCAAAAGCTAAATACACTGCGCCCAAAAGTAATATTACAGTAACTGCCCAAGGCAAAAAAGCACTCAATAAAAAAGCTATTGGTAAAATAATTAGTTTATTTAAAAACGACCCTTTTGTTATTGCCCACAATACAGGTAATTCTCTTGAAGATACAAATCCAGAAGCCTTTTCGGCATTTACAGCCAAATCGTCACCAAGTATTCCAGCAGTTTTTTTGGTAGTAATCTTACTCATGGTTACCACATCGTCCATGAGCACCGAAATATCGTCGAGTAGCGCAAAAAATCCTGATGCCATTTATAGATTATTTTTTATTTAAAATAGAAATGATTATGTAAGCTAAGATGATTAATGGGATGGCTGCAAACTGAAAAATAATCAAGAAAATAGCTGCCAACATAACAAGAATATATCTTGCGGCATTATCTTGAAAGTTCCATGTTTTAAACTTTAAAGCCAAGAGTTTCATATTGGCATTTAATAAATAACAACTTACAAGTGTTACAGCAATTAAAAACCATTTATTTAAAATAATCGAATTCATAATATCATTATTCTGAAACTCCATAATCAACGGAAAAGACAAAATAAGCAAGGTATTTGCAGGTGTTGGTAAGCCAATAAATGAATCGGTTTGGTTTTCATCTATATTAAAATTCGCCAAACGATAAGCTGATGCGAGTGTTATTAGAAGTCCAATAAAAGGTGTAAAGTTACTTGATAAAAGAGATTGAGTAAAGCTTACTGTATCCATGTAATCATACGGAAACCAATTGTCAGAATCAATAAAATTAAAAAGTTGAAACATTACAATTCCTGGCGCCAATCCACTGGTGACCATATCTGCCAAAGAATCTAGTTGTAACCCAAGCTCGCTCTGTGCATTGAGTTTTCTAGCTAACAATCCGTCAAAAAAATCAAAGAAAATACCAAGAAACGCAAAAAAAGAAGCGGTTACCAAAAAACCATTAACAGCAAATATTACGGCAACACTTCCACAAAAAAGATTTAAAAGTGTTACAAAATTTGGAATATGTTTTATCAAACTCAAAATATTTAATGGAGTAAAAATAATAAACTATTTGAGTTGAACTCTAAAAAAGCACAATATCTATTACAATTAAGAGTTTAAAAGGTTAAAAAATATTATGCATCTTTGCATAAAAGAAATTGCCTTTTGAAAACGTATTTAGTTTCGCTATTTATTTTAAGTGCCACGATAGTTTGTGCCCAAACTACTAGAAAGTATTCTAATGAGTTCATGAATATTGGTGTGGATGCTGCTGCTCTTGGTATGAGCAATGCAGTTATAGCGACCACAAACGATGTTAACTCTGGTTATTGGAATCCTGCTGGTTTAGTGCATTTGGAAGACAATCAAATTGCTTTGATGCACTCCAGTTATTTTGCTAACATTGCAAATTATAATTACATAGCCTATGCAAAACCATTGGATGATAGAAGCGCCATTGGTTTTTCTATTATACGTTTTGGAGTTGATGACATATTAGATACTACACAACTAATCGACGAGCAAGGCAATGTGAATTACGACAATATAAATTTGTTTTCGGCTGCCGATTATGGTTTTACTTTTTCGTACGCAAGAAAATTACCTATTGAAGGTTTAAACTATGGTATTAACGCTAAAGTAATTAGACGTATTATTGGTGATTTTGCATCATCTTGGGGCTTTGGATTTGACTTAGGTGTACAGTTTGAACGAAACGACTGGAAGTTTGGAGTAATGGTAAGAGATATTACTACCACTTTTAATGCTTGGGCAATAAACGAAGATAGATTGACCGATATTAAAGATGCGATTCCAGGTGAAAACCAAGAGGCTCCAGAAGGCACAGAAATTACATTGCCAAAAATGCAAATTGGCATGTCTAAACAATTTGTTTTTAACTACGATTACACACTTAGAACAGAACTAGATTTAAACATTCGATTTGAACAAAACAACGATATTATTTCTACTTCGTTTGCTAGTATTAATCCTGCATTAGGCTTCGAATTTGGGTATACAGATATGGTTTTTTTACGTGCTGGACTTGGGAATTTTCAAACTGAACTACAAATAGATAATACTGAGCAATTAAGTTTTCAGCCAAATTTTGGTGTTGGGTTTAAATATAGAGGCATTCAAATTGATTATGCTTTTACAGATATTGGCGACCAAAGTGCTGCCTTATATTCCAATGTGTTTTCAGTAAAATTAGATTTTAGTATTTTTAGATAATCTATGAAGCAAAAACTACTCCTATCCTTTTTATTTATTTGTTCGCTTATAACTAATGCGCAACAACTTAGTCTTTCAAATCAAGCAGAGATAAGTGTACTTACTATTGGTCCAGGAACAGTTTTAAATGATGCCTTTGGACATAATGGTTTTAGGGTAAAAGATAGAGGTCGAAGAATTGATGAAGTTTTTAACTACGGTACCTATGATTTTGACACACCAAACTTCTATTTAAAAATTGCTCAAGGAAAACTTAATTATAGGTTATCTCATAACCCTTATGACGATTTTTTTCAGAATTATATAGCTCAAAATAGAACTATAGACGAACAAATTTTAGACTTATCGCAAACACAAAAACAGCAAGTTTTTGATTTTCTGCTTAATAATGCAAAGCCAGAAAACAAGTATTACCTCTACGATTTCTTTTATGACAACTGTGCTACTAAGATGAAGGATGTTTTGGAAGTTTCGCTACATAGCAAACTTAAATTTCAAGAACCTAATAGCTTTGAAGCAAAAACGTTTAGAGAGTTAATTTATGATCATGTAAACAAAAATTCTTGGGGAAGTTTGGGAATTGATGTGGCTTTAGGCTCGATAATTGATAAAAAAGCAACACTGGAAGAACACATGTTTCTCCCTAAATTTATTGACTCTTTTTTCGAAAAAGCAACTTTTGCAAATTCAAATAAGCCATTAGTAAAACAATCGCGAACGCTTTACAAAAAAGTCGAAAGACCTATATCAAACTCTTTTATAACAAGTCCGCTAATGATATTTGGTCTATTAGGGCTATTAATTTTATGGATTACTTATAGCGATTATAAAAAGAGCTATCGTAGTAAATGGTTGGACATTGGTTTATTCTCGATTACTGGCTCAATAGGTGTTGTTTTGTTGCTCCTTTGGTTTGCTACAGACCATACTGCTACAGCTAATAATTATAATTTGTTATGGGCTTTTCCCATCAATTTATTTATTGTAAAACAACTACTTAAACCCACACCTAGCAAATGGTTTACAAGGTATCTTAAGTTTTTAATAATCATGTTATGTCTATTAACATTGCATTGGTTAATAGGTGTACAGGTATTTGCTATTGGATTGACTCCTCTCTTTATCGCTCTTTTGGTAAGATATGTTTATTTGGTAAGGTTTTATAGCCAAAACAGCTAGACTATTGTCCTCTATAATATACCATTGTACTCAAGGTTTTTACAATAATATTTATATCTAAGAAGAAACTTCGGTGTTTAATATAATATAAATCGTATTGCAATTTCACTAAACTATCTTCTATAGAAGAACCATAACGACTATTTACTTGAGCCCAACCAGATAATCCTGGTTTAATGGTGTGTCTTGTTTCATAAAAAGGTATCACTTTAGACAATTCTTTAACAAAAAAGGGACGTTCTGGTCTTGGCCCAATAATGCTCATATCACCTTTAAGAACATTTATAAATTGAGGGATTTCATCGAGCCTTGATCGTCTTAAAAAGCGACCAAACGAGGTTACTCTATGGTCATTTTTATCTGCCCACTTTACGCCATCTTTTTCGGCGTTTTTAACCATTGTCCTAAACTTATATATTTTAAATGGCTTTCCATTTTTTCCTACCCGTGTTTGTATATATAATAATTTGCCTTTGTTACCAATTAAATTTCCAAGCAAAACCAATGGCAGGAAGATTATTCCAATTACAATACCTAACAGTGCACATACTAGATCCATTAAACGATGATAAAGCATGTATAACTTATTTTGATTGCTTCTGCTAAATGGAAAATATTTATAAAAATCCTTACCTACAAACTGTACAGGAATACGTTTGGTAATTTCTTCAAAAACTTGAGTGTATTCTCTAATTGTAAATCCTTTTTCCAAGAGGTGTGTTAATTCGTTATAAATGTAAGGTGTAATCGTTTCAGAATCATTTATAGCAATTACAATTTCAGATATACCTTCTTCTCTAATTGTTTTTTTTAGGTTTCCTGCACTAAACTCTTTTAATCCCTTAAATTTCACATTTTCATTGCTAGAAATATTACTGTTTATATAACCTACAATCTTATAATTAGGGTCAGAAGTGCTAAAGGCTTTCACTAGGTTTTCAATATTTGAAACCTCACCCAATACTATAACTTTTTTATAAAATCTAGGTGATGCAATAAATGTTACATAGGCATATCGCCACATAAAAATTACAATGATAATTGCTAAATAAAAATATACTATTTCTATTCGATGATCTGGTAAAACTGGTGTTATAATAGGTGTAAACAAATAAAATAAGACTGTAACAGATACAGTAATAACAATATTTTTAAACGTAGTATCCAGCTTACTGGATTGCTTTAAATTGTACAACTCGAATATGGTACCAAAAACAGTTAAATAAGATCCAAGCACAAGGGACCAAAGCCACTGTTCTTTTGTCACTAAAAAATAATCAAATTGAAAATAATAGCCAATTAGCTCAAGAGCCAACAACGCAGCCAGAATATCAAAAACACGTAAAAGAACTTTACGCTCGGAAATTTCAAAATGGATTCCTTTTTTCTTTGACATAGCTAGACTTAATGCGTTAAATATACTAAGTAAAAATAGGTTTTTACTACTAAGCTACTGTAATATATCATGCCATAACTGTTTAACATTGCTCCAATTATATTTTTCGACCTGCTTCCTTGAGTTATTCGCTAAAGAGTGAGCTGTTTTTTTATTTTTACATAGTAAATCTATAGCTTTTACCATAGCTTTAATATCATTTCTCTCAATAAGAATTCCAGTTTTATTATTGTCTATTAAGAAAGGCATTCCACCAGCATTAGTTGAAACTATTGGAAGCCCTAATGCCATTGCTTCCATAACGCTAACAGGTGCATTATCTACGTTTGTGGTATTGATAAAAATGTTATATCCTTCTGATTTTTTATGCCATTCTTTTTTTGATAACATTCCAGTAAATTCAACACTATTTTCTAAGCCAAGTGTTTCAACTAGTGCCTTACAGGATTTAAATGAATCATCTTTTTCTGGTCCAACCATACATAAAGTTGTCTCTGGGTATTCCTTTTTTAGCTTATTTAATACTTTAATCGCCATTTCAGGATTATAAATACTTGCAAATGCACGTACATATAACAGCTTGGGCGTTGAAATTCCCCTTTCAAGAAATGGGTAATTTTTAATTTCTAGAACATTTGGTATAAAAGTAGATTCAAAACCTCTTTTACCAAACTCATATTTTAAGTAGTTGGAAACTGCAACATTTCTATAAGAGTTGGTAAAAATGAGTTTACCTAAGCTTTGTGATTTATCTAATCTAGATGGTAAATTACCACCATGAAGTATAGGTATGTACTTTAATTTTAACAGTCTACAAAACTGGCTTGTTACAAGTGCAAAATAAAAATTTTTAGTGCTGTAAGTGTCTATTAATATAAAGTCGATTTTTCGACGATACTTTATAATTGCCCAAAGCATTGATAGCACCCTAAAAAATGGATTTTTTAAAGATGAAGCCGTTTTAACAGAATAACCTTCACTTTTCAATAGGTTACTCAATAGTGCCAACGTTGTTTGGTTTATTTGCTTCGATTTTAAATTATTTCCTAAATATAAAATCATGTATCGATTAGATTTTTTGATTTTTAAAATTAGTTTTTTTTGGAAAGGTAACATCCAGGAGACACAAACCATAAATAAATGAGGGAAAGGCAATTCGCATCGCCGAATGATTAATGGTCAACAGCCACATCACATAAAATGAGTAGAAATAAATGTTCCTGCTATTTTCAATTCTAAATAAAAGTGGCACAAACAGTAAAATTCCAAAAGCTAATATCCCTAAAGAACCATGTTCAGCCAAAAGCCTACTTATTTCATTGTGTGAAGCTGCAACCTTACCTGTTTTATCATATCGATACCCCTTATTTTTGCCAACACCTATACCAAAAATTGGATTCTCGATAAACGCATCTAATTCGGTTAAAAACAAATCCTTCCTACCTGTGGACACATCTTCTTTTTCAACACCTACCGCATTTTGGTTTGCGTATCTGTTTTCTATTAAACCAGACGTTCTATTTGAAGCCAATAACCAAATGGAAGTCCCTAAAATAATAGACCAAAATATCGCCATCATTACTTTAAAACGAAATGTTTTTTGGCCTCTTAAATAGGTTATCATGATTAATATTACTATCGCAGCTATTGCTGTAAATATACCTCCTCTTGCAAACGTTACTAGACCTCTAAAGCTTATAAAACCCAAAAGCATCAGCTCTAAAATGGATTGAATGCCTCTAAACTTATTAAACAGTAACCTTGAGAACAAAATAAACATACCTACTCCCAAAATAGTAGCTACCTGATTTGGTCCAAAACCACCTGAAGTCGCAAAATTAGACTCGGTTCCTGTTACAACATCTTTAATACTAGGTGTATAAAAAAACAGATATACAACTAGTGAAATTATAGGTAACAAGGCATAAAAAAGCACTTTACTCAATTGTTGCATTGTTACTTTTTTCTTATAAAAATAAAAAGCCACAAAGCCTAAAGAGACTGGTCCCGCAAGGTTAAAGGCAATCATTTTTCTAATCTCATCGGTTAAATCGTAGGATGTAAAAACAATGGTAAGCAGTAATAACCCAATGTAAACTAAATATACTTGTCCTTTAACTCTTATTTGATCAAGCATAAAACCAATTAAAACCAAAACAATTAGTAAGTACTTATGCAATTCATAAAAAAACAAACCATCAGTCATTCTAAAAAACACATCGCTTGTAGCTACATACGCTGATGCCAAAAGAACTGCCAAAACCTTATTTTTGGATCCTAAAACCAAGAAAATAGATAGAAATACTACCAAAAGACTGATTAATTTTGAGCTAAATGGCACTAAATACACTATAAACCCAAGTGCTAAATGCAAGAGGATCAACATCAACTCGTTACTTTTATTTCTCAAACTGTTCATGTTAAACTGAGTTATATATGGTCATTAGTTTATTTACAAACACTTCTTGAGAATATTCTTTTGCAACTGTTCGCTTCAATTGTTTGCCAAATCCTTTTGCTTTATCTTGATTTTTAATACTAATACATAGGGCGTCTGCTAATTTTTGTGGATCTTCCTTAGGCACCAAAACACCATTGACCTCGTTTTTAATTACTTGTGAGCAATTTCCAACATTTGTAACTATTGTGGGTTTCCCAGCTAGTCCATATTCCAGCAAAGCAATGGGCAATCCTTCGGATTTTGAAGATAGTACACATATATCGCTTTGGCTTAAAATATTGGAAACATCTTTTTTACTTCCATAAAAAAAAACACTTTCATTTAAATTAAGTTTGTAAACAAATTCCTTGATTTGTATTGAGTAATCATCTTTAAAATTCTTACCTACACAATGTAAGGTGTACTCTGGAAACTCTTTTATCACTTCATTAAATGCTTTAAGCAAAGTAAAATGGTCTTTTTGTGGTCTTAAATTTGCTAAATGCAAAACTCTTTTTCCTTTAATTCCCTTTAGATTAGTTAATGGTTTAAAATTATCCAGTACTGCAAAGTTTGGAATATAAGTGATGTTTTTTGCTAACAAATGTTTCTCTGACCAATTTTTTAAAACAGTATTAACACAAATGATATTTAAAAAATACTTAGAACAAATCTTAAGCATCTTGTATTTTCGTTTTTCTAAAAACTCGCTATTACCATAATGGTCATGCCAGACAATGTTAAGCGAAGGGTTTAACCACTTAATAAGTGTTGCCAAAAAAAAAGAGGTTGAATGCGCATGAATAATATCTATTTTATGCTTTGCAATAAATTGGTTTAGTTTTTTAATGGCAAATACATCTAAGGCAAATTTTTTATTTAAAAACACATAACCTACATTTTTATTTAGGTTGTTTTTTAATAATCCTTCTTTTCTAGTAGTACATAAGCAAGACTTAATATTTTCTTTTAAAGACAAGGTGTTGGCAATATTAA
Source organism: uncultured Flavobacteriaceae bacterium (assembly GCA_945788155.1). GTDB lineage: Bacteria > Bacteroidota > Bacteroidia > Flavobacteriales > Flavobacteriaceae > Pontimicrobium. The sequence continues at coordinate 21,652 of CALZKX010000081.1, read as the reverse complement.
CAGCCATACGTTCTGCTCCTCCTGTGTCTAAAGAATCTATTAACTGTAGTACTTTCATGGGTTTGTTAAAAGTTTGGGGATTTCAGCTTCAAATTTATCTAAAGTATAGGTTCTAGACCAAATATAAGCTTTCTCCACTTTATCTTTATAGATTTTTGGGTTGTTCACATAAAAATTGAATTCATTTATTATGGCTTCCAATTTGGGTTGTATTAGGCTTCCGCGTTTTCCTTGATTCAACATTTCTGGGATGCAAGACACATTAGAACTAATTGGCAAACACTTCCAAAACATAGCTTCAGCAACCACTTTTGGCCATCCTTCAGACTTTGACATGAACACCAAAAAATGGGCCTGTTGATAGGCTTTCTTTAAAGTTTCTTTGTCTTTATTTCCATGCAAGGTCATAAAATTAGATAAATTATTTTCAGACACATAGGCTTCAATTTTGTTTCTTTGTTGTCCTTCTCCATAAATATCAAGATGGACATTATGATTTAAATGCACTAATTCTTTAAATGCTTTAAGGGTTAATAATGGTCGTTTACCGCTATTTAAAGTTCCTACAAACAATAAACCAATCTTGTCTTTTAGAGGTTTTGATTCCACATCAATCTTTTCTTCTTCTTTGTAAGAAGCCGTAAAAAAAGGGTGCATGTTTTTGGAGGGTTCTTTCCAATTGCCATAGACCAAAACTTGTGTGTTTCGTGTAAGAAACTCATTTTTTAAAATCCATTTTTGAATTTGATAAGACCAAGGTTGTTTTGATTTAGGATCCCAATTACCAGCATACTTGACTGTTTTAGGTTTTTTAGGAAAGCATGCCTGAACAAAACAGCCTAACAATCCAATGTTACCTGGACATCGAATATGGATATGATCTGCTTTTTTACATGCCTTAAAAATAACGAACAGTATATATGGTAACTTGAAAAGGGATGCAATTGATGCTCTAATAGAGGTAAATTGAATTGAAGGGATTGCATTTACTTTAATGTTGTTGTGCTCGTAAGGTATATTAATTGGCGAAGAATGTTTAACTTTAACCAAAGGTGCTACAATTTCAACACTATCTACATATTTTAACCACAAGTTCATTTCCTGAACATAAGGTGCATAGGCACAATATGCTTGCTCTTCTTTAATATGTTCAGCATGTGTAATAATCAAGAATTTCATTGAATAGACTTATAAAATTGAATATTGTCTTTGGCCAACTTTTCTATGTTGTAATTGCTTAAAACAAATTTCCTAGCATTTTGAGCAATTATTTTACATTCTTCCACATTATTTAATGCCCAAATAATATTTTGAACAATATTTTCGATGTCATAAGGGTTACATAATAATCCTGTTTTTTTATGGCTAATGGTTTCGGGTCCTGGACCACAATTAGAAAAAATAACCAGTTTTTTTGTTGCCATAGCCTCTGGAGCCACTAAGCCTTGAGTTTCCATAAGCGAAGGAAATACACATAATGTGGATGAAGCATATTTTTTGGCCAGCTCATTAATTGCTACTGGACCTTTAAAGATTATGTTTGTAGCTTTGGCTCCTAAAGTTGGGATTACTTTTGACTTTAAAAATTCTATATAGGAGCTTCCATCTTTAAAAAACCAATCTCTACCATAAATCTCTAGTTTTATTTCCGGAAATAATTCCAGTACTTTTTTCATAGCCAAAATTAATTGCCGTATTCCCTTTTTCTCACAAATTGTTCCTGCAAATAAAATGGTATTTGCAGACACTTTTATTTCTGGTCTAGGATGAAACACTTCTAAATCTATTGGATTTTTTATATTAATTATTTTCTTATTGTTAAAGCTTAAATATTTAGCTGTATGTTGTTTTACATAATTTGAAATTGCGATAAATGCATCTGCTTTTTTAAAAGACTTTTTTTCTTGAAACCCTTTCCACCAATTTATGTTACGCCTTTCGGCTTCGGCAAAAAAATGATGCCCTCCATGAAGTCTTATAATATATTTTATTGATGCCTTTTTTTTAAGGAAAGCCAAGCCAAGCTCTGGAGTTTCAACAATATCAATAGGTGTTTGCTTGTGTATTTTTTTAATACAATTATTTATAGCTCTACTATTGAGCATCCAAGTAAAGCCCTTAATTTTTATAGGTTTTAATCTATGTATTGTTACTCCATCAATAGTACAAACCTCTTCTTGCTTGGTGTAATTATTAATCCCAACGACACTTACTTTATGACCAATATTTGCGTAGGCTTTACTAATGGTTTTAACAAAAGTGCCAATGCCTCCATGCGGAAATCCTGTTTTAGGGTACTCATGTGTTACAAAACAAATATGCATGGTAATTAGTTTAAAAGTAGTTGGGTTATTGCTTGGGTACTATTATTATCAAATGAATTGATTGTTTCAAGCCAGTGTTTGCCTAAAGAATGTTTGTTTTTTAAACTCTTCTTAATAATCTCAACGTAATCTTCCTTAGAATTTATCCAATATACAACATCTCTTTCTGGCATTGATTTAAAATGTTGATAGTTGTAAATGGTTTTAACCGACCAGTGTTTATCTTCAACAGTATCATAATTTATAAATGCCGCAGGATTATCAAAAATTGCAAAATCGTGTGCCATGGTTGAACCTACATTAATCACCAAATCACAATGCTTACATATATTTGCCAATAACTTTACATCTTGGTAATATGGAAACAATTGTGTCCATTGTTTTTGTATGTTGCTCCATTTTGGTTCGATAGGAATAATTAGGTCTTTGTTTTTGGCAATAATATGGTTATACCTTCCAGACAAATCAACTGGACTGCGTCTAAAGACGATTTGAACTTTTTTAATTAGACTACTGTTCTTGATGGCTGAAATTAAATCTTCTAAATAGTTTGGATCGTATGGCGATGTTAGCTCATCATCGCCAGAAAAACAAATGGTAACTTTGTTTATATCTAGTTTATGTTTATTAAAAAAGTTTTCTTTTTTATCTATTTCAACATCGTGATATAATTCAAATTGTGGCGTTCCAGTTATAAAAATATTAGTTGGGGCTATTTCTTTATAATACCTATGTAATTCATTACGCATATAGTTTGACCAAACCATATACTTTTTTGTTCGTATTGTTAAGCGAGCCTTAACGAGATTGTCCCATGAATAAATCGCACCTACTGTTTTAATGCCTAAAACTTCGGCTGCTTTAAATATTGGAATGGCGTTTAAGGCTCTTTGGTGTGAACAAAATATTACATCTGGATTATAGGTTTTTAAAAAAAACACTTCACTATCAATACTTTTTAAAAGCGATTTTTGATATTTATCTTCAAAGTTTAAAATTCTTTGATAGTTTTTCCCTACATAGCTTCCAAGTACCTCTACAACTTTATAAAACCATTTTTTTAGTCCTTTATAATTACGTTTCCAGTTCGTTAAAACTGTTGGATTGTTTTCTAGTATTGAATTATAATGCAGTCGTCCATAACATATAGTTTCCCTTAAAAACTTTTGCCTAATGGTTTCGTTATATCTAGACATTGGTTTTTTGGTTAGTGTAATATTATGAAGTTTCTCTACTTCTTTTATGGCTTCATTTGATAATGCATGATAAATAAGCACATTGCAATCTTGTTTTATTAGGTTGGGAATGATTTGAGAAAACAAATAATTTCTTATTCCTGTTCCGTCTGGGACGACTAATATTACTTTTTTGTTTTTCAACTATAATTTTACTTTAATGAATATCGACAAAATGCTTTTGCGTATTCAATGTCCATATAGATTTGTCTAATAATGATTCTAAAAATAATTGTGAACTATTGCCAATACCAAAAGTTTTGGTATCTTTTTCAACTAATTCATGATTAGTTTTTAAAGCTTCAACTATATTGTCACTTTCATAAGATACATTAGTAATGTGCGAGTGTAGCGACCTATTTTTCTGTCTGCTCCCAATATTAATAGTTGGTATGCCATAATAAGGTGCTTCCCTAATGCCTGCACTGGAATTGCCAACAATAAAATTACTGTTCTTTAAAAGTGTTAGAAAATACTCGAACCTCACTGATGGAAAAATTCTAAATCGTGAATTATTTATTAGTTTATTGTAGGCTTTAATGATTTTTTCTGAACCTAGATCATTGTTAGGAAATATAACCACATAGTTTTTATCGTCTTTTAATAAGGCATCAACAAAATTACACGCATAACCTTCCATTTTACTATATTCGGTTGTTACAGGATGAAACATTGCCAATGCATAATTGTTAAACGGGATTTCATAATATTTTTTTACCTCATCAATTGTTGGAAGATGGCTGGAAAACATAATATCTACATCTGGTGAGCCAATTATTTTTATACTCTTTTCCAATTCGCCCATTTGTATTAATCGCTTTTTTGCATTTTGATTTGACACATAATGAATATGACTCATTTTACTAACAGAATGCCTGATAAGCTCATCTACCGTACCAGATAGTTCGCCACCTTCTATATGTGCTACTAAAATATTATTTAAAGCACCTACAATAGCTCCAGCCATTGCTTCTACTCTATCACCATGCACAACTATAAGGTCTGGTTGAATTTCCTTTATATAATTTGAAAACCCTTGAATGGTCTTGGCTAGGGTTAAATCCATTGTTGTTTCGCAGGTATGATTTTTAAAGGCATGCACATTCGAGAAGTTACAACGTTCAATTTCTATAAGCGTGTAGCCATAGGTTTGCATAAGGTGCATTCCAGTTACAAACACAAAGGGTTCAAAGTGTATATCATCTTCAAGAATTTGTATTAAGGATTTAATTTTTCCAAAATCGGCTCTTGTACCAGACAGAAATGCTATTTTTTTGATTGTTTTACTCAAAGTCTGTCCATTTAAGTTGAACATCTTCAGTTATATTTTTTAAGGCTTTTTTGCCTAAAATATCTTTAAAGTTTTCGGCAAGAATTTCTCCTGTTCCTGGTCGTTTTACCCAAATATTAGCCTCGGTTAAAATGTCGTTCTTTTTAATCTCTTTTATAGAACAAACTGTTGCAAATGCAAAATCTATAGTAACTTGTTCTTCTTTGGCTGGCTCTTTATCACCTCCACGCATTAGAGCGATTTCTTTACTTCCTTTTACTAAATCCCTACACTCGTTTTCGTCCATACTACAAATTATATCTGGTCCTGTTCGCTCTTTATGGTCTGTAAAATGACGCTCCAATATGGATGCACCTAAAGCTACAGCTCCAAGACATGCATTATTATTTAATGTGTGGTCGCTCAAACCAATTACATTATTTGGAAACGCTTCTTGTAATTGTTGCATTGCTCCATACCTTACCAAATGCGGTGGTGTTGGGTATAAATTTGTGGTATGCAATAAAGCAATTGAGACTTTATGTTTTTTAAAAATGGCTACTGCTTTTTTTACGCTTTCTATGGTATTCATTCCTGTGCTTAAAATTACAGGCTTTTTAAATTTTGCAATATGTTCTAATAGTGGATAGTTATTGCATTCTCCCGAGCCAATTTTATAGGCTGAAACCTTCATTTTTTGGAGCCTGTTTGCTGCTGCTCTTGAAAAAGGGGTTGACAAAAATAGCATTCCTTTACTTTCGACATAGTTTTTTAATTCTATTTCATCTTTTTCGTTTAAAGCACAACGTTTCATGATGTCATAAATAGATACATTGGCATTTCCAGGAATTACAGATTTTGCTGCTTTGCTCATTTCGTCTTCAACAATATGCGTTTGGTGTTTAACAACCTCTGCTCCTACTCTTGCGGCTGCATCTACCATTTTTTTTGCTACTTTTAGAGAGCCTTCATGGTTAATACCAATTTCGGCAATAACTAATGGTGGATAATCCAATCCTATTTTTCTGTTTTGTATTTTGATATATGGATTATTCATTTGGATAATTGTCTAGAATAAATTGCGCATATTTTAAATCTTCAGAGGTATCAATATCTACTGAAGCATAAGGGTGATTAACAATGAATGGACAGTTTTTACTTCCTAAAATAGCATCGTTAAGTATCAAATTTGTTTTTGATATGTATAACAACCCATTTTCGAAAAATAAAGGTTCCATATCTTGACTACGTTGGCCCATTTTATAATTAAATGGTATAAATTTATTGTTTTTTATTTTGCCTAGCTTTTGTTTACTGGAGGACACTGTCATAAGGCTATCAAAATCTCCTTCAATATATTTGGTGTAGGCTTCTTTTAAGAGCTGTTTTTGTCGCAACGGATTTGTTGGCTGTAACAATATAATATTATCCACGGTTTCATTAATTGATTCAACTACATGCTTTAGAGCTGAAACTGTGCTTGAAAAATCTCCAGAAAGTTCTTCAGGTCTGTCTATGACTTTAACTCCTGAGTCTAATGCCAAAGCTTTTATTTTTTCATCATTTGTAGATACATAAATATCGCTTATGATGTCTAGGTTTGCCTTGGCAAAATTTATACTATGGGTTATTAAAGGCACATCGCTAAACAAAAGCCTATTTTTGTTGGGCAATCTTTTAGAATTAGCTCTTGCTGGTATGATAACTACAGTTTTCATAATTAATATATCTTTGCTTCATAAGCAGTCAATCCTTTATATTTTAAATACAATCTCCAAATAGGTTTTCTAAATATAACTCTTGAGAATATTGATATTTTAAACCAATAAATAAAAACATTCTTAGATTTATACTTTAGATTTAAGTTTGCAGATGGATTATCTTCTACTTCAATCTTCATCAATTTATCTTTCATCCATTTTTCTATAATATTTCCCATATGAAATGCATAGTTTTTTTCTGTTGATAATCGCCAATATCCATGATCTACTACTGGCTTATCTAGAAGTAATTGTTCGCTATTACCACCTAAACCATATTTAGAATATAATTCTTTTAAAGATCTAAAACAAACAGCATTATATGTAGTCACAGCATGACCTGCTCCCACTAAGGCCTTATGAGATTTATTAGAAATAGTTAAATTTTTGTCTAAATGAACCTTATTATATAAATCAGTGTTCCCAATACTTTCAGCAAATGCCTTCATGCTCTTACTGTCTTGAACAGGAGTGAATTTAATCTTTTTTGAAAATAAATTATCCCATAAAATATTGGAGGTATAATGTCTTAACATTTTTGAGTTAGGTATAGGGCTTACTGCTCCTGTTTCAGGAAAGCCATCAAATACATCATATGTTGCCTTTTGCCATTTGTTCATAAAAAGTACGTCCGCATCTGTAATAGTAATTAATTTAAATTGCTGCCCAACAATTCCCTTTAAAATAGCATTTAATTTACCTATTGATGACGTATGAATAACTTCTTGAATTTTCCCTTCATCTAATAGGCTATTCAAATAATCTACAACAATTTTAGTACTGCCATTATTTACAATAGTAAAATAAGTTCTAGAGTGACTTGTTTTAAATAGCGAGGTTAAACAATACTTCAATATTTGAAAGCTGTCTTTAAAATAATCTTCTTGATGTGGAATATATACAGGAACGATAACTTGATGAAAAAAATCAGATTTTAATAGCACCTTGTCTTTATTTGGATTAAACCCTATTCGCATAATTATAAATTAGATATCTTACTATAAGCATTTATAATTCTTTGATTAACAACAACATTGCTTAATTTTTTTTCAGTGATTTTTGTATTCACATTCGCAAATTTTTCAAAATCCTCATTATTATATTCTAGAGCTACATTGATTTTTGCTTTTATTTCAGAAATGTTCTCTGGGTTTTCTATTATTAAGCCATTAATTTCAGGTTCTATGATTTCTACAGAAACATTCCCTGGATTTGATTGTATTGGAAAAGCATTCATTACGATTGCCTCTAACAATGTATTTGGCATTCCATCTGAAATACTATTTCCAATATATATCTTAGATTTCCCCATTAATTCCATTACTTCTGTATGTGATAATTCATGCCTTTTATAAATTCCATACTCTAAGTTATTTGTTTCAACAAAATTGATAACTTTTTTATGTGCACCAAATACAACTATTTGATAGTTATATAAAGTTTCTTTCAATTCAACTAACGCTTTAAGTACATTTATAGATCTTCCAAATTTAGTCTCATAACCTTTAACCAAAATAACGTTACGCTCAATCATTGGTCGTTTTAACTTATATGCCTTTTTTAAATTATATCCTCCTCCTCCAGGAAAAACCCCTAAAAATACACCTTTAAATTTTAGCGACTTAGCTAATAAATAATCCCGATTACAATCTGTAATTAAATAATCTATTCTAGCTAAAACCTTTTTTGTTTTTTTTCTGTGTAATTTAAAATTTTTGTAAAAATACAAATCACTACCCCAACATGTATAAATCCATTTTATTTTAGGGTACTTGGATAAAACATTTATCAAGGGATAACTGCATTTTTGCATTTCAAAACTATGTATAACATCTGGAGCTATTTCATTAATTATACTTTCTAATTTTTCTTGAACTGTAGTTTCTAAAAGTGGTTGAATAAACTTATAAATATATGGAACTCTCTTGCTTAAAAAATATTCACCCTTTATGTATCTAACTTTCCTTTTTTTCCAATTGCAAATTTGTGTTAGTTTAGCTTTGGTTTGAAATTCGCCCCTATTTAAAATATCAAACCAATAAATCTCATGTTGTGATTTATTTAAATTCTCTACCCATCTTAAAACATGGATGGAAGACATGGACACTAATAATATTCTCATTATTTAATTAACCTATAACCTCTATTAAAAATTCTATATACTAAAAAGCCAGTTAATGTTTTAAAAAAAACCAAAAAATTAAATAACAGTAGCTCTCTCTTTAACAAACCAATTAAAAAATAAACCCTTTTTGGGTGTTTTTGAATCATCGCTAATCTAAGAAAATACGAATATCTGTTTTTAATAAACTTCTTTAATAAGATCGGATTTGCTTTTTTATTGATTTCCAATAATTTTAAATGTTTATTTCTCGCTTTAAACTCTGATTTTATTTCATTAAAATTTAACTTTATTAATTCATTGGATAAGGAATTTTCATGAATGCGATAGAACATTAATGAATCATTAATAAACTTCATTTTCGGGTTTTTATACAACATATTTAAATTAAAATCCCAATCATCTAAATTGTATATATCTTCATCAAATAATTGGTTACTTTGTTCTAAAAACTCCCTGTTCCATGTTGGAGTACAAACGTAAAATGAAATATTCCCTACAAGATAATCATCTATTAAATTATCAGATAAAAAACAATGTTTTTTATCAATCTTAACTTTATTATAATTAACATATTCAAGAGAAGATATAACAACATCAAAATTATTATTTAGAAATGGGACCAACGTTGACAAAGCATTTGATTTTAATATGTCATCACTATCAAACCATTTAATCCAGCTACCTTTACTCTTTTTATATCCAAAGTTTCTACAAGAACTTGGACCTTTTTTTTTTATTAAGGGCCTCCTGTAAAATCTAAATCTTTCATCTTTTTTAATAAAATTCTGTATAACTTCCACGCTTGAATCTGTACTATCATCATCAATTAAAATACACTCCCAATTTTCATAATCCTGAGTTAAAATACTTTGCAGAGTTTCTTCAATTAAATGTGACCGATTAAATACTGGAATAACAATCGAAATTAGCAAGTTAGAATTCATTTCTATATGCATATATTAAACCTGTATTGACGCCTAAGTTTTGAGAAAAAAAGAAAAACCCGTTCTCTATAAGCAAATTTTCTATTATTTCAGAGCCTTTATCATGCCATTCTAATATGAAATAATCTATTTCATTAATACACTTTGATTTAACTAAGTTTTCAAAAATCTCATATTCTCCTCCTTCACAATCTAGCTTTACAAAAATTTTTGCATTTTTATGATTCTGTGAAATTTTAATAATTTCATCAGAAGCACTCAAAAGGCTGACTTCAACCTTTTTAATAAGTTCTTTTACATAACTACTACTTAAATCACCTCTTATCCCAGTATTACCCTTAACATTTTTATTAAAGTCAAAAATATCTTTCCTTTTGCTATTTGCTAATCCATAATTTTTTAACTCTACCTTTTCGCAGCTTTTATTAAGTTTAAAATTTAAAAGTGCTTGATTATAAGTTATTTCAACTGGCTCATATGCATATATTTTCTCTACATTCTTAAACTTAGAAAAAAAAATTGATGCAAGCCCAATATTTGCACCTATATCAATTAACACTAATTTATCCTTTATGTAATGTTTATATTGATTTAATACAAAAATTTCATTTAAAATTAAAATCTCTTCAAATGTTTCAACATAAACTTTATTATTATCAAAAGAAAATAATAATCCTTGGTTAGAGTCTTCAATTTTTAAATTCGCAAATGTATTATTAATATTAAGGATAAAGTCATAGCTTTTTATTAACAATTCAGAGTTTTTTTTAACGCCAAAACAGTTCAAATGCTCAATCTTTTTTTTTCTTATCTTGTTTATATTTTCAATTTTAAAACCAATTTTTTTTAAGGATTTATAGAGTAATTTTTTCATGTTATTTTTTTAAGTAATTTTCTGAAGCTTTTAAATGGAAACAATATTATTTTACCTAATTTATATTCTTTAGAATTTGATAATTTGATTTCATTATTTTTATGCTTAATAGATAAATTCAAGAGATAATCTATTGTTTCGTTGAATTTATTAACATAAATATCCTCATGTTTATGCATAACAAAACCTATATTTTGTTCTTCAAAATTTTTATTGGCTAAACTTAACATAGAATTAGGCTTTCTTCTATAATTAAATAGATATTCTTTAATTACATAAGATTTCCAACCATTTTTTAAAATAGCTATATGAAATTCCCAATCTTCATAACCAAATTTCATGTTCTCATCATAACCTTGAACTTCTTCCCAACATTTTTTTCTATATAAAGAATTTCCAACTGCATTATTTTTGAATAAAAAATTGAAGATGTCCCCTCCTTCTGGCTTATATTTAAAAAATGGTCTATTTATTTGAATAAAACAATTAACATAACAAGATACAAATCCAACAATCTTTACACTATTTAATATCTCAACTGCCTTTTCTAAAAAAGAAGGTTCAAAAATATCATCTGAATCTAATGTTAAAAAATAAACTCCATTAGAATTTTTTATCCCAACATTTCTTGCAGTACTTAAACCTCTGTTTTTTTGTGTTATTAGTTTTATTTTAGCATGATAAATATTTGATAAAATTAATTTTGTTTCTATGTCAGAACCATCATCAATAATTATGATTTCAAAATTTTGAAATGTTTGATTTAAAATTGATTCTACTGCCTGTTTTATATAATCTTTATCGTTATAACAAGGAATTATGACGGAAACAAGAGGTGGATTACTCATTTATTTAATTTATTTTAAAATATTAAAAAGAAATCGAATTGGTTTTAAAAGTGTTTTTCCAATTTTATAATCTAATGAGTTATAAATAAAATTATTATTGTTTTTCAAATCTATAATTAAATCAAAATATTGTTCTATCAAAGTATCCCAATATTGTTCATATAAATTTTTATGCTTTAAATATATATATTTACGCAATTCAAATTGGTAATTCCTATTAGCTAATGAATTTCTTGAGTTGGGCTTTTCTCTATAATTATATAAAAAATCTTCAATAATAAATATTTCCCAACCTTGTTTTATAACCGATACATTAAATTCCCAATCTTCATAACCATTCTTCATGTTTTCATCATAACCATTTATTTTTTCCCAACATTCTTTTCTATACAATAAACTTCCAAATGCAAATGGGTGGAATTGAAAAAGAACTTCAAAAAGTCCTCCCCCTTTTGGCTTTATATTTTGCTCTTCTTTTATTCTATCTCCAAATGCCTTGCCCCAACAACTTATCATTCCTATTTTATCATTAGCTTTAATTATTGAAATTGCCTTACCAATAAAACTCGGTTCAAAATAATCGTCTGCATCCAATGTTAAAATATACTCTCCTTTTGCTAATTTTATTCCATTGTTTCTAGCAGCACTTGGCCCTAAATTTTTTTGAGTTATAAGATTAGTGTTTTGTTGCCGAATATTATTTAAAACTTTTTTTGTTTTAAGATTTGAACCATCATCAATTATTAATATTTCGATATTATTATAATCCTGATTATTTATAGAATCTATGGCCTCGTTAATATATAAATAATCGTTATAACATGGTATAATAACTGAGACTAATTTTTCCATTTAAAATTGGTTATATTAAAGATAATGTGTGCCTTTTATTCTATTTTGTAAAACACTATCTTTTAAATTCATTTCTAAAATAATTTTTATTTTTTTCAAATTTATTGTTGAATCTTTTATATTAAAAGTCATTAAATTTTTGAAGAATAATTTTAAAAAGTACCATCTGAGCATTTTAAAAGTTTGATATTTATTATTATTTATGTTTGCAAATTCAACTTTTAATCTTATTGAAAATTTATTAAAATATTTTTTGCTGCCTTTTGCTACTTCACCTTTGAAATTATTTTGTGAATCATGTTTAATCAAACATTTTGGGGTTATTCCAATATTTAATCCATGATATTGAACTCTTTGACAATAATTATCATCTTCTCCATACATGAAAAACATAGGGTCAAAACCTCCTACAGTCTCTAATGTATTCTTTGGTATTAACCATGCAGCCGCATTTATCATAGGAATATCATACAGCTCTTTTTTCTTGCTGTTTAGAATAAAATCTGAAATAAAATTATTGCTTCTTTGTTTACAAATATAGTATTCAAAGCTTGAATCTAATACTGTTCCAGCTCCATTAAGATGAATTGGACTTATAATTCCATAATCAGGGTTTTTAGTTGAAACTTTCACTAATTCTTTCAATGTATTTGATTCAACAAAAACATCTTGGTTTAATAGAAAAACAAAATCTGCATTATTGTTCAAAGCATGGCTAATACCAACATTGTTCGCTGTGCCAAAACCAATATTATTTGATAATTCAATTAATTGGTTATACTTAAAACTATTTTTGATAATTGATATGGTTCTATCTTGACTATTATTATCAATAATTACAAGTTTAAAATCAACAGTACTCTTATATAATGAATCTATACATTTGCTTATCCAATTTTCGCCATTAAAGGTTACTAAAACCACATATAATTCCATAATTATTTTTTTAAAACCAAATACTTTACAATATCAAAATGTTCCCTAGAGATTGGGTTCATAAAAAATAGTTTTATCCAATACCTAAAAAGCAATTTTAATCTTCCAAATTTTATACAATAAAAGACTAATTTCTTACAACTATTAAATTCTTCCTTAGCTATTATGGAATCATCTGAAATATTAAGTGGTAAATAATTTTTATTTTTTTTGTGAAATTTCAAAAGGCTGTTAAACCAATTCAAATCCAATAGCCCTATTGAATAGTGTTCAATTAATATTTTATTAGAGACTACAACTTTGTATTTTTTTTTAACAACATCTAGTGATATTTTTAAATCATAACAATGAAATCCTTCATTCAATTCATCAAATTGAACAAAAATTTCTTTTCTTAAAACCATAAAAACACCATCAATTACAGCCACTTCCTGTATTTCCTCTTGTGCAAAACCTATACTAGATTTATATATATTAATATTTTTATCATGCTGAATAATATGCATTACCTTATATTTTTCAGGACAATCCCACCACGGAGAAGATGTTTTAGTTTTAATTTTAGCACCCGCAACACCAATTAGCCCTATTTTTGGATTAGAGTTGTAAATATTAATAACTTCAACACCCCAATCCATTGTATGAAATAAAACATCTTCATGTATAAAGCATAACATTTCTCCTTTACTCTTTTCTATTCCAATATTATATGCTTGAGAAATAGAATACTTGTTATCTTGATTATTTACTATAATTATTTCATATTCACAACCTATAGATTCTTTTATATTTATTACTAATTGATTCGCCAATTCTGCTTCCCTAGAACAAATAATTACTGAAATCATAAATTATAATATAAATTTGTTTACATCAAAAAAACTTGAAGTAAATTTATATAACATTACTCTTAGACGTAAAATATAACCTATAAATTGTTTTTTATGCATGTAATAAATAGCTTTTTCATTAATATTATTAATAATCATGTCTTTATTTTTTCTTTTAATTTTTTTAAAATTATACAGTTTATGTAAGTCCAATCTTTTTATCAAATAGTGTCTAAAAAACAATTCTAGATTCTTTATTTCAATAAAATTTTTACTTTTGTTTGCTCGAGCTATTACACTGCTTTCATGAAAACGGAAATTGTTTAATAATTTAGGCGAATAACATATTTTTTTATTTTTAATTAACTGTATATAAAATAACCAATCTCCACAGTATTTTAATTTATTTTTTATTTTCAAATCAATTAAATCTTCTAAAATTGTTCTTCTAAAAACAACGGCACTAACATTAGGTATTACGTTCTTATAAATTAAAAAGTGCTCAATAAACTCATTTCCAATCATTGTGAAATTTTTAGTAAATAAATCTTTGTCTAGTGAGACTGTATAATTAAACCAATCTCCAAGTATTTCACTCTTATTATTAACTTTATTTGATTGACAATAAGACAATACAACTTCGGAATCTTTTTCAAATGGCTCAAGCATTTCCTCTAGAAAAAAACGCCCATTAAAATCGTCTGACTCGGCTATCCAAATAAATTCACCTTTTGATAAGTGCATTCCCTTATTCCACTGAACAAATGTATTACCTGTATTAGTTTCATTTACAACAAAATGGGTAACCTTTTCATGGTTTTTATACACGTTTAGTATATCTATACTATTATCAGTACTGCAATCATCCAAAATAATGATTTCAATGTTTTTATAAGACTGATTTAAAACTGAATCAATTCTTTCTTTTAAAAAAAATTCATGATTATAGCTTGGTATAATAACACTTACCAAAGGTCTTTTGTTCAAAAAATTATTTTTAAATTTCAATCTTGTACAAATTATTTAAATTAAATTAGTAAATATGTTTTTTAAATTATCATATACAAGTTTTTTTTGGTTTTCTAAAATTTCTATTGACAAATTAAAATCCCAGTTTTCTATAATTGTTATTGAATCCAAAATATTTGAATACTCTAAATTTTCTTGTATTAAATTACATGTCCAAGTTTTACAATATTGCTCAACTTTTTTTATTTTTTTATTCAAAGGGATAAATGGGATATTATAACTTTGAGCTGTTATTAAACCATGAAGACTCGTTCCTATATATGCTTTTGAAAAACATATTAAAGTCATAATATCGTAAATATTATTTGGCATTATAAATTTAAAATTCTTAGAAAAAGAATTTATTTCCTTTAATATTTCCATGTCTTCATGCATTGGAGCTAAACCAATAGGACACAAATATATTTTACATTTTAATTTTTCTCCAACAATATCTAATTGGTTAACGAACTTCAGGAA
Source organism: uncultured Flavobacteriaceae bacterium (assembly GCA_945788155.1). Lineage (GTDB taxonomy): Bacteria > Bacteroidota > Bacteroidia > Flavobacteriales > Flavobacteriaceae > Pontimicrobium. The sequence continues at coordinate 6,166 of CALZKX010000081.1, read as the reverse complement.
ATCCAAAGGCCTATAATATTTGCCAATTTGTAAAAATAAATAATCATTATTAATTAATGTTTTTTCAAAAGATACTTTATCTAAAAGAGAGTCCTTAACAAAAAAGTCAGATAATAAAATTGCCGAATCAGGTGTTAATTTTGATTTTATATTATAATCTAATAATGATTTTTTAGCCCTTTGATCCCTTACTGAAATATAATCTGAACTGAGAAGTGCCTTCATGAAAGAGTTCTTTCTACCTACTAACCTTGAATTTTGAAATGAGCCACCAACAGAGTTATAAAAAATAGCTACTTCATTTTTCGGTTTTAAATTTTCTTTATTGGGTGCATAAGGAACCTCAATCTTTCCATTTGAAAACAAATATCTAGTCAAATTAAATTTGGCTTCAAACTTAGCAAATGTATTATTTGATAAAATTTTTGAATAAAATAGACTAATAAAAGCAGCCAAGGAAGCCCAATCAACAAATAAAACTTCGCCTCCACCAATTATTATGTTTCCTCCATACTTTATGTTTTTTTGAAAGCTTCTATATGATAAAGTCGGAAAGCCTCCAAAAAAAGATAAATCGCTTTTAACTATTCCATAGTTATAAAATTCTACATTATTTTTTTCTAATTCGAGAACTTTCATAAAAATAATTGGAAATAATAAATCGCCATAATTTATTCTATCTGAAGCACTTAAAAAGTGTATTTTTTTTTTATTTCCAATCATAGTCACAATAAAATCCTACTCTCCAGGACGGCACGACACCTGTATTAAAATAATCTCCTTTTTCACATTCAATCCACATTGCTTCTTTTATGTAATCTAATAATTTTTGTCTTGATCGGATATAAACATTAATGTAAAAGTCACCTTCTATCAATGGCCATTTTTCAATGATTAGAGTTGACAAGAATTCATCTGAGTCTAATACATATGGCTTTTTTATAACTTCAGTTGAACAATGAAACTGTGGAGTATCATCTGAACTATAAAACCCAATTCCTAGGTCTATTGGGTCTTTAAAATTTTCTTTTAAAATTTTAAATTTAAAAACAATTTTATTCCCAGAGAAAACTGTAGTAATTTTTTCTCCATATTGATTTAAAATTTTAATATCAAGAATTCTAACATTGTCTAAAATATGAGTCTTTTTTTTATGTGCAAATTTATTAATACTCGTTTTTCTTGAACCATAAAAGTTAATGCATTCGTTTACATCTCCCTCAAAAACTACTTTACCTTGATCCATTAAAATCCCTCTAGAACACAAACTCTTAACGGCTGCCATATTATGACTCACAAACAACACCGTTCTCCCATCTCCCTTAGAAATGTCCTGCATTTTCCCAATGGCTTTTTTCTGGAATTCGGCATCGCCAACAGCTAGAACTTCATCTATTATTAAAATATCAGGCTCTAAATGTGCTGCCACAGCAAATGCCAAACGTACACGCATACCACTGCTATATCTCTTTACAGGTGTATCTATATAACGCTCACAGCCAGAAAACTCTATTATTTCATCAATTTTAGAACGTATTTCAGCTTTGGTCATTCCTAAAATAGCACCATTAAGGTAAATATTTTCCCGTCCTGTCATTTCTGGATGAAACCCAGTGCCTACTTCTAATAACGATGCAATACGTCCTTTTGTTTTAATCTCGCCAGTTGTGGGACTGGTAACCCTAGATAATATTTTTAATAAGGTTGATTTTCCAGCTCCATTTTTGCCAATAATACCAAGTACTTCGCCACGCTTTACTTCAAAATTAATATCCCTTAATGCCCAAACATAATCACTTTCCCCTTTTGTGCTTCTATCATTAATCTCTCCAACTTTTAAAAATGGGTCATCTTTCCCTCTAACTTTACTCCACCATCTATTAAGGTCGTGACTAATCGTGCCTGTGCCTATTAGACCTAAGCGGTATTGTTTGCTTATGTTTTCAGCTTTTAATATAATCTCACTCATTTTATTAGTGAATGGTTAATAGTGAAACGTGAATAGTATCACTAAAATTTTTATTCTTTTTATGCTATCAATTATAAACACTCTCACTTCTCACTTCTCACTTCTCACTTCTTACTTCTTACTTCTCACTTCTTAGCTATATAATTTCTAAATCCTAAAAGTAATTTTTTGCTTTCAAGCATCATTTCTTCTAATTCTTTATTTTTCTCTACAAATTTTAATCTTATAGTGATTAAATATTGTGTTTCTAATTCTGATAACGAAGCAATTGCAATCATTAAAAATTGAATCAATTCTTTGTCTCCTTTTCTTGCTGCTCCTTCTGCAATATTTGAAGGGATGGAAACTGCTGCTCTTCTCATTTGACTAACTAAACCAAATCTTTCTTCTGAAGGAAATTGAGAAGTCAAATCATATATTAACTAGACTAAATCCATACTCTTTTGCCAAACATCTAAATCCTTATGGTTCATAATTATCTTTTATTCTTCCTACTCACTTCTCACCATTGGCTTCTCACTTCTAAAAACTAAACTGTATCAATAAAACTTTTCTCTGTTTTGTTAAACACAACTAATCCCAATAAAAATATTAATATACTAAAAACAACAGCATATATAAACTTATCTAAGTAAAACGAATCTACTCCTAAAGTCATATTTCTAAAAGTTTCAACAACAATGGCTATTGGATTATACTCTACAAGCCAAGAATAATTAGGTAATTTCTCTTCAAAATAAGACAATGGATACATCACTGCTGAGCCATACATTAACAACTGTACGCCAAACTGAACCAAAAATGTAAGGTCTTTATACTTTGTTGTCATTGATGAAATAAGCATACCAAAGCCTAGTCCTAACAATGCCATGACTAATACAATTAATGGCAGTAATAATAAATTAATGTTTGGTAAAACATTAGCTCCTTTAACAAACACAAAGTATAAGTAAAATACAATAAAGACTAATAATTGTATTCCAAACTTCAATAAATTTGAAACGACTATAGACATTGGCATAATCACTCTAGGAAAATAAACTTTACCGAAAATATTTTGATTTTTTGTAAAGGTGCTAGAGGTTCCAGTTAGACACTCTTTAAAGTAGTTCCAAGAAGTAATTCCAGCAAGGTTAAATAAAAATGCAGGGACACCATCGCCTGTTGGAATATTTGCCAGATTATTAAAAATTAGTGTGAAAATTACTGAGGTAAATAACGGCTGAATAACATACCACAAAGGACCCAATATTGTTTGTTTATAGAGGGTTACGATATCTCTTTTAACAAACAACAACAATAAATCGCGATACCTCCAAATCTCTTTGAAGTTGAGGTTTATTAATTTGTGTTTGGAAGATATTGTATATAACCAATTCTCATCTTTCATATTAGTTCAAAGCTATTTTCTTTACACTTATCTTTTTAATTTTAGAGTATTCTTTATAGGGTCTTCAGTAAGCAGTCTTCAGTTCTATTACTTAAATTTGTTCGGATTGTTAATCATATAATTAATTAGCTTACCTACTTCATTATTCAGTTGTTCTAATTCCATTTTCTTATCACTACTTATATAATTACAAGCTTGAGCAAATTCTAACCATCCCAATGTTTCAGCATTTTCAGCATCTGAATCTGTAAGTTTACTAATAAAATGCTTCGGATAAATTCTTTTCCTATATGCCTCGGCCAAATTTACACAAACAGATCGTGATGACCTCCTGATTTGATCTGTTAAAGAATAAACTTCTTCTTTTGGAAAGTTTTTAGATATTTCAAAAATTAACATAGCCAATTCAAATCCTTTCTGATATGCTTTGAGTTTTCTAAATGCCATTAATTAATCCTTTTTTATTACTGCCAACTGTTTGCTGTATTCTGCCAACTACTTTTTTAAATGAAATAGTTCCCAAGTCATTTTTAATCCTTCCATAACTGAAAATTGAGGTTTATAACCCATTAATTTTTCTGCTTTAGAAATATCAGCCAACGAGTCTCTTACATCGCCTTGTCTTGTCGGACCATAAATAGCTTTAACGTTTTTTGATGCTGCATTATTAAGATGCTCCCACAAATAATTTACACTTATACGTTCGCCACAAGCAATATTATATACTTGATTGGCTGCTTCTTTTGGCGCAAAAAACCCTTTTATATTAGCTTGTACAGCATTTGCCACAAAAGTAAAATCTCGTGTTTGCTCGCCATCGCCATTTATTGTTGCTTGTAAATCGTTTTTAATTGCTTCCATAAATAATGGAATTACTGCTGCATAAGCTCCTTTTGGGCTTTGCTTTGGACCAAAAATATTGAAATACCGCAAACCTATAACATCTGTATTATAGGTGTTTCCAAATACATCGGCATATAACTCATTAACGTACTTAGTTACTGCATAAGGCGATAATGGTTTCCCTATATTATCTTCAACTTTGGGTAGAGCTTTACTATCTCCATAAGTGGAACTTGATGCTGCATATACCATACGCTTTACAGTATCACTTTCTTTGAGAGCAATCATCATATTCAAAAAACCAGTAATATTAACCTCGTTAGTGGTTGCAGGATCATTAATTGACCTCGGAACTGAACCTAGAGCTGCTTGATGTGATACGTAATCGATATCTTTCATGGCATCTTTGCAGGTTTGCAAATCGCATATATCTCCTTCAATAAGTTCAAATGCTGGATTGCTTTGAAACTCTTCAAGGTTTTCCCTAAATCCGTTGGAAAAATTATCTAGAACCCTAACCCGTTTTGCATTATTTTTTAATAAGTACTCAACAATATTTGAACCAATAAAACCTGCTCCTCCAGTAATAAGAAATGAATACTTATTTAAATCTTCGTTGTGGTATTTGTGCTTGTACATTATAATCTGGCGTCTATAATTTGTTTTGGCAATAGTGATTTTACATCAAAAACCACTCCTATGTCTGATTTTAATGCTGATATATCCAGTTCTAAAAATTCGTTATGAGATACCGCTAATATTATAGCATCATAGTTGTCTTTTAACTGTGATGTAGCGGTTTTCATATCTAAATTATATTCGTGCTTTACTTCTTCTTTTGAAGCCCAAGGGTCGTACACATCCACATTTACATGATAGGTTTCAAACTCTCTAATAATATCTATAACCCTGGAGTTACGAATGTCTGGGCAGTTTTCTTTAAACGTAATTCCTAAAACCAGAGCATTTGCACCTTTGATTTTTGCTCCTTTTTTAATCATCATTTTAACCGTTTCCTGAGCTACATAACTTCCCATGCTGTCGTTCATTTTTCGGCCAGCTAAAATTATTTCAGGATTATACCCAGATTCAATAGCCTTTTGAGCCAAGTAATATGGATCGACTCCTATACAGTGTCCTCCAACGAGTCCTGGTGTAAAGTTTATAAAATTCCATTTGGTTCCAGCAGCTTCCAATACTGCCTTGGTATCGATATCCAAGAGCCTGAAAATTTTGGACAGCTCATTAACAAATGCAATATTAATATCTCTCTGAGAATTTTCAATCACTTTTGCTGCCTCAGCAACTTTTATGGAAGGTGCTAAATGCGTACCAGCTGTAATTACCGACTTGTACAACTCATCGATTCGTGTTGCAATTTCTGGTGTTGATCCAGACGTTACTTTTAATATTTTGGTAACAGTATGCTTTTTATCTCCTGGATTGATACGCTCTGGTGAATAGCCTGCAAAAAAATCTTCATTAAATTTTAATTCTGATTTGGCTTCAAGAATAGGCACACAAACATCCTCGGTTACACCTGGATATACAGTCGATTCGTAAATAACGATATCGTCTTTATTCAATCCATTTGCAACGGTTTCGCTAGCCTTGATTAATGGTGTTAAGATTGGTTTGTGCAAATCATCGGTTGGTGTTGGAACCGTTACGATATAAATATTAGAAACCTCTATATCTTCTGGGTTTGATGAAATAAAAAGGCCTTTTTCTGCATCAATGTTATGTATTAATACGGCTTTTAGATTATCATCTTCAACTTCAAGGGTTCTGTCTTTTCCTTGTGTCAATTCAGCTATGCGCTCTTCATTAATATCAAAACCAATGACATGGTATTTTTTGGCGAATTCCACTGCCAAGGGAAGTCCAACATATCCCAGTCCAATAATGGTAATTTTATCTTTTGAATTCATTAGCTAACTAAAAAATTGATTGTAGTATATACT
>CALZKX010000080.1 GCA_945788155.1 uncultured Flavobacteriaceae bacterium | reverse complement strand
GAAACTGCCAAAGGAAAAGCAAAAATTGGTTCAACTTTAAAAGGTATTGGTCCAACATATATGGACAAAACTGGTCGTAATGGTATTCGCGTTGGTGATATTGAATTAGAAGGCTGGAAAGATAAATATCGTGCTTTAGCAAATAAGCACGAAGCTATGATTGATTTTTACGATGTAAATATTCAATATGATTTAGATGAGCTAGAAGTGGAATTTTTTGAAGCCATTGATGTTTTAAAATCTTTAACTTTTATAGATTCTGAAGAGTATATTTTCCAAGCTCAAAAAAATGGAAAATCTATTTTAGCCGAAGGTGCACAAGGATCGCTTTTAGATATCGATTTTGGAACCTATCCTTTTGTAACATCTTCAAATACAACTGCAGCAGGTGCTTGTACTGGATTAGGAATTGCGCCTAACAAAATTGGTGATGTATTTGGTATTTTTAAAGCATATACCACTCGTGTTGGCTCAGGACCTTTCCCTACCGAATTATTCGACGAGGTTGGAGAAACTATGGGACGTGTTGGTCATGAGTTTGGAGCCACAACAGGACGTAGTCGTCGTTGTGGTTGGTTGGATTTAGTAGCTTTAAAGTATGCCTGTCAAGTAAATGGTGTGACACAATTAATGATGATGAAAAGCGACGTACTTTCAGGTTTTAAAACCTTAAAAGTATGTACTTCATACAAATATAAAGGTAAAGAAATTACACATTTACCTTATAATATAGAACCAGAAAATGTAACACCAATTTATAAAGAGTTTAAAGGTTGGAAAGAAGATCTTACAGCAATGGAAGACGCTTCACAATTACCTAAAGAACTAAACGATTACATCGCTTTTTTAGAAAAAGAAATGGAAACACCTATTAAAATAGTATCTGTTGGCCCAGACCGAAAGCAAACAATTTTTAAATAAACAACGCTAATTTAATAAATGAAACCTGTAAACAACAATATTGTTTACAGGTTTTTTAGGGTAAGCAAAAATCAAGCATATTTGAGCAAATTGAAACAATTTAAATGTATGTAATGCTAAATATTTATTAACTAGCAATAAAGAACTAATATATATAGTTATTTTTACCAATAAATAATGTGCCTTGAAGTTTCATAAATTCACATATCTACTTGCAATCGCTGCTTTTTTTATGTCCACTTGCATTTTTGCTCAACAAAAGCGCGAAATACGTGTTATGTACGCAGGAGATTTAGAAATCAATGAAGAAAAATATCCTGGTGCAAAAATTTTAACCAGAGACGATTCGCAACAAGTACACATTATTCATGATGGCATTGATTTGTGGTGCGATAGAGCCATACATTACGCACAAGAGAATTTTGTAGAAGCCTATGGCAATGTTAATATAAAACAAGGGGATTCTATTAACATGAATTCAAAATATGTTGAGTATAGCGGCATCACGAAACTCGCTTTTGCCAGTGGTGATGTAGTATTAACCGATCCAACATCTATAATCAAGTCGGATACATTGTATATGGATCGTGTAAAACAACAGGCTTATTATAAAAGTGGCGGAACAGTTGTTAAGGATTCATCTGGAACTATTACTAGCCAAATAGGACGTTATTATATGACTAATAAAAAGTACCAGTTTGTGCAAAATGTAAAATTGGTAAATCCTGAATATGTTATTGATTCTGAGCAATTGGATTATTATTCCGAAACGGGAAAAGCCTATCTTTTTGGACCAACTACCATTACTGGCGAAACTAGTAAAATATACTGTGAACGCGGGTTTTACGATACTAAAAACGACACAGGTTATTTTCTTAAAAAATCACGCATAGACTATGACGATCGCATCATAGAAGGTGATAGTTTATTCTTTGATAGAAACAGAAGTTATGCATCGGCAACAAACAATATAAAAATTACCGATACCATCAATAAAGCTATCATTAAAGGTCATTATGCGGAAGTTTTTAGAGATAGGGATTCTGTATTTATTACCAAACGAGCCTTGGCAATTTCTGTACAAGAAAACGATTCTATCTATATCCATAGTGACACTTTAATGGTTACTGGAGCACCTGAAAACAGGATTACAAGAGCCTATTACAATGCTAAAATATACAAAACGGATATTAGTGGAAAAGCAGACTCTATTCATGTAAACCATAAAACTGGATTAACAAAACTTATTAATTTGGGTCGGTTTTCTTCAAATGATAATTTTACAAAAAAACGCACACCAGTTTTATGGAACATTGGCAACCAAATGACTGGAGATACCATTCATTTAATATCAAATCCAGAAACCAAAAAGCTAGATTCATTAAAAGTGTTTGATAATGCCTTTATTATAAGTAATGATTCACTTGGCGATGGCTATCATCAAATGTCTGGAAAACAACTCTTTGGTTTTTTTGAAGATAATAAACTTAGTACCATTGATATTATTAAAAATGCCGAGTCAATTTATTACATGCGAAATGATAAAAATGAACTTGTAGGAACCGATAAATCGAAGTCAGGAATCATAAAAATCTGGATTACAGAAAATACCATAGATGAAGTGCGAAAAATTAAAGAAGTAGATGGCAATGTATTCCCAGAAGGTGATTTCCCAGAAAAGGAAAGTTTATTAAAAGGCTTTGTATGGCGTGATGATGAACGTCCAAAAAGTGTTGGCGACCTTTTTAAAGACGACCCTCCCTTAAAACTACCTATTATTAAAGGATTAGAAGACTACGTACCTCAAGACGATTTTTTTGACGAAGCACTTATGAAACGTGTAAAAGAATCTGATACAAGAAGCAAAAGCAAACAAAAAGAAAGTAAAGCATCTAGAAATATTCCTAAAAAGCCAAAAATTGGTGGTAAAGCATCAAAAAAAATTACAAAAAAACAATAAAATCAAAGACGATTTTTTTAAATATCAAGCACAAACGACTCCACATCCATTAGCCATGGAAATTTCCCATGCTGAGGGAAGTTATATTTTCGATTCCAATAATAAAGCGTACCTAGATTTTG
>CALZKX010000079.1 GCA_945788155.1 uncultured Flavobacteriaceae bacterium | reverse complement strand
TCAACAAAAGCTGTCGCTTTTATCTCGATAATCCTCAAGGGGACAATGTCATCTTTGGGAATTCCTCCCTTGAGGGAGGAGCAAGGAGGGTGTTTACAATAAATAAACACATATTGCACTAACAATCAAGTAATTATATTTTAACTATATACTTTGAGTTATATCGAATTCACGTTAAACTAAGATTTAAGTAACGACGTAAACTGCTTTAACTTCCCTGTTTTAGTGCGTTGTAAATGAGATTTTTTACTGAATAAGACATCAATTCCTGGCTCTAAATATTTTTCAAGCGCAACTAGGATTTTTGTTTTTTGCGCTTCGGTTAATTCAACTTTAGCAACATATTCTATTTCAAGCTTATTTAAAGTATGTTGCAATACTTTAATTTCTTGGATAAATCCATCATCTTTCATAACAGATTTCGTGACATAATAAAAAGATAGTCCTGGGGTAATTTTACCACTAGGAAGTTTCACATAATCTTCCTTTCTTCCTGTAAGTGTTTTTAACACACTTGTTTTTTTATCTATACCACTAATGCTTCCTATATCTCCAATCTCGTATCTTATAAAAGGATGCGCTTTATTGTATAAATCGGTAATGACGATTCTCCCTTCTTTTCCGTAAGGCAAAACACGGTCATTATCATCTAAAATTTCTACATAAAGGTTTAAGTTATTTAACACCCATTGTTGGTCTCTCTCCAGTGCAATCAAACCAAATTCGGCAGACCCATATTCATTTACTATAGGAATATTAAAAGCTTCAGATAGTAGTTCTTTATCTTCATCCAAAAGCATTTCCGAAGTCGGTAAACACGCTTTTAAAGTTGGGCAAATTTCAGACAGCACAATATTATTTTTCAATAGGTATTTTGCAAATGCGACAATTACCGATGTATATCCAGTAATAAAAACAAAACGCGTGTTTTTAAATTTTGCAAGCCAATCATCAAAAGCATTATCTGAAAGATCAAAAACATGAAACCGATTACGATTGGCAATCCAATCTTTAAAGCGTTCTTTATAATAGCCTTTTTTATCTAAAGGCATCCCATAAAATCGTGCTTGCGTTTTATTAAATATAGAATACCATCCATACCACTCTTTAAAAATCGCCCAAGTCAAGGCGTGACAAAATGTATCCTTTGCAAACACAAAAGGATTGCCAGAAGAACCAGATGTTTTGTTTACGTAAACATTTTTTACCGAATAGTTTTCTGAAAGGCGATCTTTTAACGGTTGTTGCAAATCGCGTTTAGTCATCACAGGAATAGTATTCCAATCTAAGAGATTTACATTTTGAGCAAGTGATCTATAAAAAGGCGTGTGCTTGAGGTGATAGGAAACAATATCTTTTTTTTTATGAATGATGTATGTTTCAAAATCAGATTCACTTTTCTCTTGAATTTCTTTTAAAACACGTTCTGCTTTACCAATTGGAAAGCCATTAAAACGTAGTGACAGATTAAATAAATTCAAAAGATAAAATTGATAATATGTTTTTGTAAAATAATTGTTTTTTAAGCTCAAAAGCAATTATTTTTGCGCAAACAACACAACAATGAATATATTAATTCTTGGCTCTGGCGGAAGAGAGCACACTTTTGCTTGGAAAATCGCTCAAAGTCCATTATGTAAATCGCTTTATGTGGCACCTGGAAATTCAGGAACTGCTAAAATAGCAACTAATGTAAACATTAGTGTTACCGATTTTGAAGCACTAAAATCTTTAGTTTTAGACAAAGCTATTGATATGGTAGTGGTTGGCCCAGAAGACCCTTTGGTACAAGGCGTTCACGACTTCTTTTTAAACCACAACCAATTAAAAGATGTAGTGGTTATTGGTCCTGAAAAAGCTGCTGCCCAATTGGAAGGTAGTAAGGAGTTTGCTAAAGAGTTTATGTATCGTCACGACATTCCTACTGCAGCCTACAAAAGTTTTAATGCTTCAAATGTAGAAGAAGGCTATGCTTTTTTAGAGACCTTAAACCCTCCTTATGTTTTAAAAGCAGATGGATTGGCAGCCGGAAAAGGCGTTTTGATTCTTAATGATTTACATGAGGCTAAAACCGAATTAAAACACATGTTGGTTGACGCCAAATTTGGCAAAGCAAGTGCTAAAGTGGTTATTGAAGAATTTTTAGATGGAATAGAGCTCAGCTGTTTTGTTTTGACAGATGGAAAGAATTATAAAATTTTACCAACCGCAAAGGATTACAAGCGTATTGGAGAAGGCGATACAGGATTAAACACTGGAGGCATGGGAGCAGTATCTCCAGTACCTTTTGCAACACCAGAATTTTTAAGTAAAATTGAAGAACGTATTGTAAAACCCACTATTTCTGGGCTGCAAAAAGACAGCTTGCCATATAAGGGTTTTGTGTTTATAGGTTTGATTAAAGTTGGAGACGACCCAAAAGTTATCGAGTACAATGTAAGAATGGGAGATCCAGAAACCGAAGTTGTGTTACCAAGACTGAAAAATGATTTGGTTGAAATTTTTATAGCAATTGCTAATCAAACTTTAGATAAGATCTCTATTGTAATTGACGATCGCACAGCAACTACAGTCATGTTAGTTTCAGGAGGTTATCCTGAAACGTATGACAAAGAGAAAACAATTAATGGTGTTGAATCTATATCTGATTCATTAGTATTTCATGCTGGAGCAAAAATTAAAAATAACCAAGTGGTAACTTCAGGAGGACGTGTTATGGCAATAACATCGTTTGGGCATAATCATAATGAGGCGCTAAAAAAATCTTATCAAAACATAGAAAAACTACATTTTGATAAGATGTATTATCGTAAAGACATAGGTTTCGATTTATAAATACGAATGCGAAGTAATGCTTTTATCTTCTTCGCCTCGATCGTTAAATCCTTTTAATTGCTTCATCCAATATACAAATGCAGTTAAGCCAATTAATGCAAATATCCATGATACTGAGTTTGCTGCCCACCAATTTTCGAGCTCTAATGTTCTTAAGGCATCAAAAGGAATGAACAATATATCTACAAATAAATCCTGTATGGCATAAAAAAAGTCCTTCATTGTAATAATATTATATTTACATGGCAAATATACAAACTCTTTAAATGATTACAAGATTTTTTAGCACTTCTAAACCAATTCATCTGGTGCTCATATCCTTTTTTGTATTAGGGTTGTTTTTGGCTGTGAGGTTAGGTTATTATTCCGAAGGTATTAGCGCATTGCAAATAGGTAAAGAGGTATTGTTGTATGGCATTACATTGTTATCCATATTTGTGCTTTCTTTTTTTGTAAACAAGAACAATTTAACCAAACAAAACAGTTTTAAAATTTTATTATTTAGCTTGTTTTTGGCATGCATTCCAGCTACCATAGAATATGGCTCCATTATCGTTTCAAATGTATTTATACTATTTGCCGTAAGGCGTATAATAAGTTTAAGGTCAAATTTACATATTAAAAAAAAACTGTTTGACGCTGCCTTTTGGATTGCTTTGGCATCCCTATTTTATTTTTGGGCCATACTGTTTTTAATTTTAGTCTTTGCGGCGTTAATGTTTTATTCTATTGGACAGTCAAGTAATTGGATGATTCCTTTTACAGGAATTGTAACTGTAGCACTAATAGTAGTAAGCTTTAATATTGTTAGCCAAAATACTTTTGGCGATATGAATACCTTTATTGATACTGTTAGCTTTGATTTTTCAAACTATAACCAACGCAACTTAATGGTGTCGATAACCGTGATATCCTTAGCAGGCCTTTGGCCATTATTTTTTTATGTAAAAAAACTACAAGACAAATCTAGATCACTTCGCCCATCTTTTGTATTGATTTTAATCGCTTTAATTATTGGCATAGCCATAGTGGTTTTATCACCAAATAAAAATGGAAGTGAATTTATTTTCTTATTTGCGCCACTTGCAATTATTATGACAAACTATATTGAGTCCATAAAAAAAGTTTGGCTTGCTGAGCTTTTTATATGGTTATTGGTTATTACACCAATTTTTCAATTAGTGCCTTAATTTGTCACCAAAAGCTAAATCTCCAGCATCACCCAAACCAGGAACAATATAACCCTTGTCGTTTAGGGTTTTATCAATGGTTGCAATCCATAAATGTGTATTCTCTGGAAATACATCTTTTACATAATCAATACCAGCTTCGGCACCAATAACACTTAAAATATGTATTTCTTTTGGG
>CALZKX010000078.1 GCA_945788155.1 uncultured Flavobacteriaceae bacterium | reverse complement strand
GTTCGTCAACATGGAGGAGAAGATTTAGGCATGATTAGTGTAAAAGATTTTTCGAAAATTGTTGAAACAGAAATAAATAAAACATTAAAACCATTTAAATAATAACTAAAATTTTAAAGTCATAGCAATACGTAGAAGAAGAAATAGAGGTCCTGCAAGAATTATAAAAGAAGATCAACACAGGATAAACAGAAAAATCACATCACCAGAAGTTCGTTTGGTGGGCGATAATGTTGAAATAGGTGTTTACAAAACATCTCAAGCATTAGCATTAGCTGATGAACAAGGATTAGATCTTGTTGAAATATCGCCAAAAGCTGTACCTCCTGTTTGTAAGGTTATGGATTATAAAAAATTCCTTTACGAACAAAAGAAACGCGATAAGGCTTTAAAATCGAAAGCTACAAAAGTAATTGTAAAAGAAATTCGTTTTGGTCCTAATACAGATGATCATGATTACGAATTTAAAAAGAAACATGCTGAGAAGTTCTTAAAAGATGGCGCAAAACTTAAAGCTTTTGTATTCTTTAAAGGACGTTCAATTATATTTAAAGAACAAGGTCAAATCTTATTATTGCGTTTAGCACAAGATTTGGAAGAATTTGGAAAAGTTGAACAGATGCCGAAATTAGAAGGAAAAAGAATGATTATGTTTATTGCTCCTAAAAAAGGAAAATAACCAAAATCAAAAGAAAATAAGCGAAGTGAATTTAAATAAAAAGGAGAACAATGCCTAAAATGAAAACCAAATCTAGTGCCAAGAAACGTTTTAAGTTGACTGGTTCTGGAAAGATTAAAAGAAAGCATGCTTTTAAGAGTCATATTTTGACAAAAAAATCTAAAAAGCGTAAGCTAGCTTTAACTCACAGTACTTTAGTACATGAGAGCGATGAAGCAAACATTAAGCAGCAATTACGTTTAAAGTAATTAACGCTTAGGTTAAAATTATTTATAAACCATGGAGTTAGGCTAAAAAAAGTGTCGATTATCGACCGCCTACTACAAAAAAATTTAAAATTATGCCAAGATCAGTAAATTCAGTTGCGAAAAGAGCCAGAAGAAAAAAGGTTCTTAAGCAAGCAAAAGGTTACTTTGGAAGACGTAAAAACGTTTGGACAGTAGCAAAAAATGCGGTTGATAAAGCGATGCAATATTCGTATAGAGACCGTAGAAACAAAAAAAGAACATTCCGTGCATTATGGATTATGCGTATTAACGCAGGAGCTAGACAACACGGATTGTCGTATTCACAATTTATGGGAAAATTAAAAGCTAACAACATCGAATTAAACCGTAAGGTTTTAGCCGATTTAGCTATGAACAACCCAGACGCTTTTAAAGCAATTGTAAATAAAGTAAAATAAGGCGTTTCGCCTATTGTATAATATATTTCGCTTATCAAAGTCCGATTCTTACGAATCGGACTTTTTTGTTTCTTTAACAATTGTGAATAACTAATTTTAAAACCAAGATTCATTTTTATTATCTTTCCAATTCATGAAAATTTCTACAAAATGAATCGTATTACTCAATTTTTACTTGCCCTAATTTTAGTTTCAATAACCATTTCAGCACAAGAAAAAGACAAAGAAAAAACTTGGGACGTTTCCAACCCAGAAGGTAACTGGGATTTTAAGGAAGTTCCTTTAAACACCAATGAAGGTACTTGGATGAATATAGATGTGAGTCCGGATGGAAAAAAAATAGCCTTCGACCTCCTTGGAGACATCTACATTATGAATGCCAAAGGAGGGAAAGCTACTGCTTTAAGAACTGGTTTACCATTTGAAATTCAACCACGCTTTAGTCCAGATGGAAAAACTATTTCGTTTACAAGTGATGCTGGAGGTGGCGATAATATTTGGATTATGAACTTGGATGGAAGCGATGCCAAACAAATCACCAAAGAAAATTTTAGACTTCTTAATAATGCCGTTTGGACACCAGATGGAGAATATATTGTCGCAAGGAAGCATTTCACTTCAGGTCGTTCTCTTGGTGCTGGTGAAATGTGGATGTATCACTTATCTGGTAAAAGCGGCATACAAATTACAAAACGCAAAAACGACCAACAGGATGTAAACGAGCCTTGTATTTCTAAAGATGGACGCTATATGTATTATAGCGAAGACGTCTATCCTGGAGGCTTTTTTCAATACAACAAAGACCCAAACAGTCAAATCTATGTAATAAACCGTTATGATTTTGAAACAGGTAAAACCGAACGAATAACTGGTGGTCCAGGTGGCGCTGCTCGTCCCCAAATATCGAATGATGGAAAAAAACTAGCTTTTGTAAAACGTGTGCGTACAAAAACTGTGCTTTATATTCATGATTTGGAAACAGGTGAAGAGTGGCCAATTTTTGATGGACTCAATAAAGACCAGCAAGAAGCTTGGGCTATTTTTGGTGTGTATAGTAATTTTAGTTGGACACCAAACGACGATAGCATTGTATTTTGGTCTGGTGGAAAAATCAATAAAGTAAATGTGAATACGCTTCAAGTAACCAATATTCCTTTTGAAGTCAATACTAAGATTAAAATTGCAAAAGCTGTAGAATTTGATACACCTGTTGCTCCAAATTCGTTTAACGTCAAAGTTATTAGAGACGTAAAAACATCACCAGATGGAAAAAGTATTGTGTTTAACGCTTTAGGCCATTTATACTCCATGAAATTACCAAAGGGTAAACCAAAACGTCTAACACAAGGAACAGATTTTGAGTTCGAACCTTCTTATTCTCCTGATGGTTCTCAAATTGTATATGTGACATGGAACGATGAAAACTTAGGCAGTATATATTCGGTTTCTTCAAAAGGAGGGACAGTTAAAAAATTAAACTCTAAAAAAGGAATATATAGAAACCCATCATATTCAAACAACGGTTCTAAAATAGTCTATCGTAAAGAAGGTGGTAACGGCGATCAAGGTAGAACATTTGCAAAAAAAACTGGATTATATGTTATGAATGCCGATGGTTCTAATAACAAATTCTTAATACGTCAAGGAGATTATCCAATTTTTTCTAAAGATGACAAAAGAATTATCTTTCAAAGTGGAGGCACATTTGGTGGTGCATTAACGAAGCAGTTAAAGAGCGTTGATTTAAATGGAAATAATGAAAGAACACATATAAAATCCAAAAATGGCAATAGGTTGTTACCAAGTCCAGATGACAAATGGGTAGCATTCATTCATCTATTCAAAGTATATATGGCACCAATGCCACAAGCTGGAAAATCAATTGATTTATCTGATAAAACAAACTTTGTACCTGTTACTCAATTAACAAAAGATGCTGGAATTAATCTACATTGGTCAAATGATAGCAAAACCATTCATTGGACTTTAGGTAATGAGTACTACTCTGCTCCTGCTTCATTAGATACTAAAATGATTACAAAACCAAATGTGACCATAAATCTTGAAGTTGAAACAGATAAACCTAGTGGAAGAATTGCATTTAAAAATGCTAGAATTATTACAATGCAAGGTGATAAAGTCATTGAAAATGGAACTATAATCGTTAACCAAAATAAAATTGAAGCCATTGGAACTTCTTCAGAAGTT
>CALZKX010000077.1 GCA_945788155.1 uncultured Flavobacteriaceae bacterium | reverse complement strand
CAGCTCCAGCTAAAACGTCTTCAAAGTTTAAGATTGGAATACCATAAGCTTCGCCCGCAAATTTTTCGTTTTCAATAGCATCAAGCATTTTGGTAAATGAGTGTACTGTTACATTGGCAGATAATTTACCACTTCCAACAATATACTCTCCAGTTGGATCCACATCACAACCATGAGGAGATTTTGGTGTTGGTAAAAAGTAAACTGCCCCAGGAACCTCTGATGGATCCACCATTAACACTTCTTTTTTCATTGTAGATGTCGCACTATGTGTTTGATCATCATATACGTTATGTGCATAATTAGTAGGCATCATTTTACCGCCACCATTATTTACATATTCTTCAATTTTTCTCCAGTTAATTGCTGCGATAAAATCTTTGTCATTTTGAGAGGCATTTACCTCCAAAAGTGTGCTGGCCTCTTCTGTATTATAAGTGGTAAAGAAAAACCAGCCATCAGACTTACCTCTTCCAGGATGTGCCTTATCGTAATCAAAACCAGGCATTAACAATTGGAATTTAATGTCCATTCCACCATCGTCTGGATCAACTTTAATGAATGATAAAGTTCCTTTAAATTTACCTTTATACTCCTTAATTGCAATATCTTGCTGTGGTACTGGAACAGCAAATCTTGTTCCTGCTACTACATACTCGGTATTGTCGGTTACATAGGAAGAACTATGGTTACCTGCTGAATTTGGAATTTCTATAATTTCAGTAGTTTCAAATGTTGTTAAGTCAACCTTCGCTATACGAGGCGTATTATTACCGTTTATAAATACCCAACGACCGTCTAAAACGCCATTGGTTTGCGAAATATCTGGGTGGTGTGCATCATCCCAAGGAATAAAACCGTAAGATGTATTTAATAATGGTTTTGTTTCTTCGTTATAACCATAAGCTTTCTCTGCATCTTGCGAGAATACAGGAATTACTTTAAACAAACGTCCAGATGGTAAACCGTAAACAGCTAACTGCCCACTAAATCCACCTGAGATAAATGCATAAAACTCGTCATGCTCTCCAGGAGCTACATATACTTTTTCTGCCGCACTAGAACTTAGTGCACCATTAGATTTTGATGATTTTCCATTATTGCAACTTGTAAATGCTATTGACACACTTACTATTGCTACAATTGATTTTAATATATTCTTCATTGTTAAATAAATTTTGATTAGTGTTTTTTATTCTTCGGTTGGTGGTAACAATACCTTGTCAATAACATGTACAATACCATTGCCAGCAGGAATACTTGCTAAAATTTTAGCACCTCCAATAATTGGCTCACCATCTACAACTTCGACTTGAACATAACCATTGTTAGCTTGTCCCAATTTTTTAAATTTCTTTAAAAAATCTTTGGAATAGTTTCCAGGTGTAACATGGTACTTTAAAATATTTGCTAAAGCATCCTTGTTTTCGGGTTTTAGTAAATTTTCAACAGTCCCTTCAGGTAAAGCAGCAAATGCTTCATTAGTAGGAGCAAATACCATTAATGGGCCTGCATTTACCAAAGCATTTTCCAGCTCAGCTGCTTGAACAGCTGCAACCAATGTGGTATGGTCTGGTGATCCAATTGCTATATGTAATACAGTAGGTCGGCTTTCATCATCTGTTATAAAAGCTTGACCAGATCGCTCGGTTTTATTTGTATCTGCTTGGTTTGCAGTAGAGTTCGTTGAGGCTCCTTTGTTTTCGTTTTTACATGAGTACACTAATGCTACTAAAGCAAAAGCATAAAATAGATGTTTCATTAGTTTCATATTTGTTTATTTTAATGTTCTAAAATATTCTAGTACAGCTCTAGCTTCTTCTTCTGATAAATTCTGATTGGCCATTGGTGAGCCATTAAACTCCATTAATAGTGCTTTAGCTAAAGGATCTTTTTGAACCATTTCATCAGGATTTAAAATCATATTCATTACCCATTCTGGTGTACGTTTTTCGAAAAGCCCATTTGGAGGTGGTCCAATAAATTTTTTCCCTAGTCTGTGACATGCAGTACACATCTTATCGAAAATATCTTTCCCTTTTGCAACCATGGTTTGGTCTATTTCAGCAGGAAGCGTAAGCGATGTTATTGGCCCAACACCTTTACTGGTTAAATCAATTGTTTCTGAAGCTTTTGTATTTGTGGCTTTTGGCTCAACTGTTTTTGTCGTAGTTTGCTTTTTAAGTTGAACTTTTGCCTTTTCTTCTTTTTTTTCTTCGCCTCCTCCGCAGCTTAAAGCTAAAAGCGTAAGTACTAGTGTTAAAATTTTTAGTGTTTGTTTCATGGTATATTAGTTTTGCTAGTTTTTTTAGATTTTTATTTATAAAAGTGTCATAATAATTTTATGAAGCAAAAATATAATCTATAGGAGCTTTAAAACATGATAAAAATCATATTTAGGACGAAAATATCTTTTTTATATTTGCTTTGTATTTAATATACTTGCACAATGTTTTCAAACTCATCAAAATATGCCATAAAAGCAGTTTTATTTTTAGCTGTTAATTCTAGTGAAGACCATAGAATTATGGTCAAGGATATGGCTGAGCCTATAAATGTTCCTCAAGCTTATTTGGCTAAACTATTACAGGAATTGTCTAGAAAAGGGATAATATCTTCAAAGAAGGGCCCCAAAGGAGGGTTTTTTTTAAGTAAAGAAAACAGCCAACTTACTCTTATGGATGTAGTTAATGTAATTGATGCCGACGATAAGTTTAACGCTTGTTTGTTGAGCCTAGAAAAATGTAATGCAGATAAGCCGTGTCCATTGCATGATTTGGCAATCCCTAGTAGATCAAAATTAATTCACAGTCTCAATCAAAATTCCATTAAGGACTTTTCTATGCAAATTGAACAAGGCAAGGTTTTCTTACCGCTTTAAAAGATGTGTTTTTAATATAAAAAAAGACATCACATTTTACTAAAAGTTGTATTTTTGAAAAAATTTTCTTGACGTAAGAACGTCTTAAAAAAAATAATGGATAAATATTCCTTTTTAAACGCAGCACACACAGCATACTTTGCTGATTTATACGAACAATATTTAGAAAATCCTGATTCTATCGAACCAAGCTGGAAGGCTTTTTTCCAAGGCTACGATTTTGGCAGTGAAAACTATGGTCTAAATGGCGAAATAGCCGAAGGTATTTCAACTCAAATTCCAGAACAGGTTCAAAAAGAATTTCAGGTTATTAAGCTTATTGACGGTTATAGAAATAGAGGGCATTTATTTACAAAAACAAACCCTGTTCGAGCCAGACGTCAATACGCTCCATCATTAGAGATTGAAAATTTTGGTCTTTCACAAAGTGATTTAGATACTGTTTTTAATGCTGGCGAAATTTTGGGAATTGGAGCCCAAACACTCCGAGAAATACGAAATCACCTTGAAGCCATATATTGTGAGGCCATTGGAGTTGAATATATGTATATTCGTAAACCAGATGAAATACAATGGATTCAAGATAAGCTTAACAGTAACGATAACCACACTAATTTTTCCGTTGAGCAAAAAAAGCACATTCTCACAAAATTAAACGAAGCAGTTTCTTTTGAAAATTTCTTGCACACAAAATACGTTGGTCAAAAACGTTTTTCACTTGAAGGAGGCGAATCTTTAATTCCAGCGCTTGACGCTGTTATTGAAAAAGCCGCCTCTTATGGAGTTAAAGAGTTTGTCATGGGAATGGCACATAGAGGTCGTTTAAGCACTTTAACCAATATTTTTGGAAAATCTGCAAAAGATATTTTTAGTGAATTTGACGGAAAAGATTATGAAGAAAAAGTATTTGATGGAGATGTAAAATACCATTTGGGCTGGACAAGCAATCGCACAACAGATAATGGCAATAGAATTAATTTAAATATAGCCCCTAACCCTTCACATTTAGAAACTGTTGGAGCAGTGGTTGAAGGAATCACAAGAGCAAAGCAAGACAAATATTATCCAGAAGATTTTAGTAAAGTATTACCAATTGTAGTCCATGGAGATGCGGCAATTGCTGGTCAAGGTCTTGTTTATGAGGTTGTTCAAATGGCACAATTGGATGGCTATAAAACCAATGGCACCATTCATATTGTTGTAAACAACCAAATAGGCTTTACAACAAACTATTTGGATGCTCGCTCAAGCACCTATTGTACCGATGTCGCGAAAGTAACCTTATCTCCTGTGTTGCATATTAATGCCGACGAT
The DNA here is from genome assembly GCA_945788155.1 of uncultured Flavobacteriaceae bacterium. Classification (GTDB taxonomy): domain Bacteria; phylum Bacteroidota; class Bacteroidia; order Flavobacteriales; family Flavobacteriaceae; genus Pontimicrobium. The sequence goes on along the minus strand of CALZKX010000077.1, from coordinate 1,145 downwards.
GTTGAAGCAGTAGTCCATGGTGTATTATTTGCGCTGGATTTTAGAATGAAGTTTAAGCGTGATGTGTTCATAGATTTATTAGGGTATAGAAAATATGGTCATAACGAAGGTGATGAACCTCGTTTTACCCAGCCAAAATTATATAAAGCAATTTCGAAACATAAAAATGTTAGGGAAATTTATGCCGAAAAATTGATTGCTCAAGGTATTGTCAATCAAGATTATGTTAAACAATTAGAGATCGATTATAAAGCATCACTAGAAACAGAATTGGAAGATTCCCGTAAACAAGATAAAACGGTTATCACACCTTTTATGCAGGAAGAATGGAAAGAATTTCAAAGAGCCAATATCTTAGAAATCATGAAGCCAATTGACACTGGATACCCTATCGATAAATTAGAAAAAATAGCAAATGTAATTTCCACCCTTCCACAAGATAAAAAGTTTATTCGTAAAATAGAACGCTTAATACAATCTAGAAAAACAATGTTCAATCAAGATAAGTTGGATTGGGCAATGGGTGAGCATTTGGCATATGGGACATTATTGGATGAAGGCTTTGACGTTCGTATTTCAGGACAAGATGTAGAACGCGGCACATTCTCCCATCGTCATGCAGTAGTAAAGGTTGAAGACAGCGAAGAAGAAATCATTTTACATAACAACATTAGCGATAATCAAGGAAAATTCGATATTTACAACTCACTCTTATCAGAGTATGGTGTAGTAGGGTTTGATTATGGTTATGCCATGGCAAGTCCAAAAACATTAACTATTTGGGAAGCACAATTTGGAGATTTCAGCAATGGAGCCCAAATAATGCTAGACCAATACATTTCGGCGGCTGAAGACAAATGGAAACTTCAAAACGGATTGGTAATGTTGCTGCCACATGGCTACGAAGGTCAAGGAGCAGAGCATTCTTCCGCTAGAATGGAGCGTTATCTTCAATTATGCTCTAGAGACAATATGTTTGTTGCAGATTGCACAACGCCAGCAAACCTGTATCATTTGTTAAGACGACAAATGAAAGCCAATTACAGGAAACCACTTGTGGTATTTACACCAAAAAGTTTATTACGTCACCCTAGCGTAGTTTCAACAGTTGATGAATTCTCTAATGGTAGTTTCCAAATGCTAAT
>CALZKX010000076.1 GCA_945788155.1 uncultured Flavobacteriaceae bacterium | reverse complement strand
GCTTTTATCTCGATAATCCTCAAGGGGACAATGTCATCTTTGGTAATTCCTCCCTTGAGGGAGGAGCAAGGAGGGTGTTTACAATAAATAAACACATATTACTCTAACAATCAAGTAATTATATTTTTACTATATACTTTTAGTTATATCGAACTCACGTTAAATCAATTACCTCGGCGCAAGCATGTGAGGTATTAATTTGAGTTTGCTTTGCAAACATAATATTTACCGACTTAAGAGTTGGGGAATTAAACCTAATAGATTCCTGCCTTCGCAGGAATTCATTAAAGCTTTCTGCGTTTCCTTTCCTGTTTAAGTAAATTTAATTCTCTGTTAGTTTGTCCAGCAACCGACGTATTTTCTTCAGCTCTTCTAATTAAATAGGGCATCACATCTTTAACAGGGCCAAAAGGCACGTACTTGGCAACATTGTAACCCTTATTGGCGAGATTATAACTAATGTGGTCACTCATACCATATAACTGTCCAAACCAAACACGGTTATCGTTTTTGGCTATTCCTTTTTCTTCCATTAATTCCATTGCTAAGTATGAGCTCTCTTCATTATGAGTTCCAATAAAAACCGAGATGTTTTCTAAATTCTCTAAAATGTAAGCAAGCGTAAGGTTAAAATTTGCATCGGTATTGGCTTTATCTTTACATATTGGAGATAGATACCCTTTACTTTTGGCACGCTCGCGCTCTTTTTCCATATAGGCGCCTCTAACAATTTTAAAACCTAATTTAAAACCTTCTTTCTGGGCTCGTTCATTAAGTGACTTTAAATAATCCAACCGATCCCATCTATATAGTTGCAATGTATTATATACAATTGGCTTTTCTGCATTATATGTCTTCATTAAGTCCTCAAGTAAATCGTCGGCAGCATCCTGCATCCAACTTTCTTCGGCATCAATCAATATTTCAACATCCTTTTCTTTCCCTAGCTTACAAATGGTATGGTAGCGAGCTACTACCCTGTTCCATTCTTCCTTTTCAGCATCAGTAAAATCAAGACCTTCACCTTTTTTTTGATACAAATCGAGCCGTCCCAAACCTGTTGGTTTAAAGACAGCAATTGGCATGGCTTGTTTAGAATGCGCAAACTCTACAAGCTCACAGGTTTTGTTCATGACCGCATCAAATTCTGTTTCGGTTTCTTTACCTTCAACCGAATAGTCCAAAACACAGGACACGCCCTTATCGAACATTTTATCTACAACCTCAAGGCAATCCTGTTCATTCACACCTCCGCAAAAATGGTCAAAAACTGTTGATCTTATTAACCTTTCAACTGGTAAGTGTGTCTTCAAAGCAAAATTTGTTGCTGCTGTACCAATCCTAACCAATGGTTGCACAGATATCATTTTAAACAAAAAATAAGCTCGCTCAAGCTCGGAATCGCTCTTTAATTGAAAAGCAATTTCGGTATTATCAAAAATTCTTGTTCTTGACATAGTTACAATTTCATTTAAAGCAAATATATTTATTACTTAGATACTTTTTTAATAAATTTCTACTTATTTTAACGCTCTAATTTTATGGTCAATATACATGGAATCCATCATAGCAAAAGAATATGCAATACATTTTAATTCAAATTGTTACAGCAAACTTAACAACTATATTAACAAGTCTAATTTTTCTAAAATATTTGTACTGGTTGATACCAATACACATGAGCATTGTTTAGGTTATTTTCTATCCAAGCTAACTACTTCCCAGAATATTGAAATTATTGAAATAGAAGCTGGAGAAGTTAATAAAACCATTAACACATGTGTTGGTGCTTGGGATGCTTTATCTAATCTAGGTGGTGACAGAAAATCTCTTATAATTAATCTTGGTGGAGGTGTGGTTACCGATCTTGGTGGTTTTGTAGCTACCTGTTTTAAGCGTGGTATTAAATTTATTAACGTTCCAACATCTTTATTGGCCATGGTAGATGCGTCAATTGGTGGAAAAACTGGTGTGGATCTAGGTGCATTAAAAAACCAAATAGGTGTTATTAATTGCAGCGACATGGTTTTGGTTGATACCAAATTTCTTGAAACTTTACCCCAAAATGAAATGCGTTCTGGTTTGGCAGAAATGCTAAAACATGGTTTGATTCAAGATGAAAGCTATTGGCATAAAATGAGTGATTTGTCAAAATTTACACTTGATGATTTAGATAATCTAATTTACGAATCCATTATTATAAAAAAGAGCGTTGTAACTCAAGATCCTAATGAAAACGGGTTGCGAAAAACCTTAAACTATGGTCACACCTTAGGTCATGCCATAGAATCGTACTGTTTGAGCAATAATAAAAAAGAAACACTGTTGCATGGTGAAGCTATAGCAATTGGTATGATATTGGCAAGTTATATTTCGCATAAACTGCTGGACTTTCCTAAGGAAAAACTAAAAAACATCAAGTCTGCAATACAAAATATTTATGGCGTTGTTGCCTTTGATAAAAAGGACTACAATGCTATTATTGAACTCATGAAATTTGACAAAAAAAACACTCATGGCAATATTAATTTTGTATTGCTCAAGGATATTGGTGTAACCAAAATAAATTGTCAAGTAGAAAATACGCTTATTTTAAAAGCTTTTAATTATTATAAATCTAATTAATCTTAAAGGTATCTTTCTTTAATAATGTTGCAGTGATGTTTTTCGTGTCCTTCAATTATGTAACCAGCAGCTCTAACCGATAACGGACTGTTACTAGCAATACCAATTTGTAAAAGCATCTCTTTTGAAAAACTTTTATATAAAGTAATTGTCGCATTTCTAATAGATATATACTCTTCAATTAAACTGTCTATACTTCTAGAGTTTACTTTAGAATGCGCTAAATAGTCATCTTGATCAAATCCAGGAAGTTCCGCTTTCTCTTTTCTGGAAAAACACAATGCCCTGTATGCAAAAACCCGCTCAGTGTCCATTAAGTGCTGAACAATTTCTTTAATAGTCCATTTTTTATAAGCATAAGAAAACAGCCATTTTTCTTCTGGTATTGACTTGTAAAAAGATAGCGTTTCTTGTAAACTTTGCTGAAGAGAAGCAACACTGTCTTTATTTACCGCTAAATCAATATAAGTTGCATAGTAACTATTAAATTCCTCTGGTTTTAAATGTTTAGTCATCTACAATTCGTTAAAAATAGAGTGCATTAAGCGTTTTTTATCATTTATGCTTTCTTCCAGTGAAATCATTGTCTCGGTCCTGTACACACCATCAATATCATCGAGTTTAAAAATAACTTCCTTTGCATGCGAGGTATTCTTAGCTCTAATTTTACAAAAAATGTTAAACTTTCCAGTAGTGATATGGGCTACTGTAACATAAGGGATCTCATTAATGCGTTCTAGAACGAATTTGGTTTGAGACGTATTTTGAAGAAACACACCAACATACGCAATGAAAGAATATCCCAGCTTATGGTAATCCAATGTTAAAGATGACCCCTTAATAATGCCAGCATCTTCCATTTTCTTTACTCTAACATGGACTGTACCTGCCGAAATCAATAATTTTTTTGCAATATCGGTAAAAGGAATTCTTGTATTATCTATTAACATATCAAGAATTTGGTGATCGATTTCGTCTAGTTTAAATTTTGCCATATTTTAAATTTTATTAAATAAAAATCAAAAATAGTGCATTTTTAACAAAAATAACGAATAATTTATTGGTTATCTGTTAATTTTAATGAGAATACTTCATTATTTACTGTCACGAAATCGATTGCGTTTTCGGTTTCCAAAGGCTCATTATCTCCCAATACTACCTGTTGGCTCCTCGCATCAATCTCTTTGTGACCAAAAAACTTGGTGAGTGCACCAAAATCTTCAATCTTTGGTATAAAACATACTTTTTCACCAACCAATACTTCTTTGTATTGAATGGCAATATCCACCACTTTTTCTTTGGAGTTAATTAAAACTTTAGCATTTCTAATAAGAACATCATAAAACAGTTTTTGGTTCTGCGGAATATTGAAATATGCTTGAAAATTAACGCCTAAATCATCATTTTTGCTTATCGATTCTAGCGCAACTAGTAATGATCCAAAAATCAACTTTCTTACCTCTTCTCTGGCATAATCATCCTTAAAATGGCCAGCTTCAAATAATACGGTTGGTGTATTACTACTTTGAAACGTATCGCCAACACAGTTTTTATTAAAAGCATCATCATAAACACCAACACTATTTGGAATATAATTTTGAAGCATCGTATTCATACTCACAATTATTTCCATGGCAATCTGGCGAGTGTTAGTGACTGTACATTTTTTATCCTGTGCAGGAGCCAAAAAGCTTGCTGTGGCTGGCTTATTGTTATTCCCTGCACTAAAAATAGTACGTTGGCCATGTAAATTAAAACAAAAATGCGGTTTAAATGTTTCAAATACTTCCCTTAAAACCACGCTTTCAGGCTGTGTTAAGTCTTGTGCATCTCTATTTAAGTCTACACCATTCGCATTAAGTCTTGTATATGCTTTAGCACCATCAGGATTTAAAATTGGAATGATATATAACGAACAATGCTCTAGCAACTGGGTATTAACAATTAAATAATTAAGTAAGTCGAAACAAGCTTTGGTCGTAGTCGATTCGTTTCCGTGCATTTGCGACCACATTAATATACGCTTAGAGCCGTTTCCGACTTGGATCCCATATATTGGCAGGTCATTAACCGAACGACCAATAATTGCAATATCACACTTTTTAGACAATAATTTTAGTAAAGGTTCAATATGTTCATTGGTAACATATCTATGAAATATGGTTTTGGTTTTATAGTTGTTAAACACCAATTGTAAAGTAGAATGATCTAGCATAACTTATAATAAGTTACAAATGTAAATAAACTAATTTTTACATCTGTAAACAATAAATAGCGTTCTTTCTGTTTACAATTGTACACAATAATAGAAGTAATATTTATATTGTTTAAACATAATTATAAATATTATATAATATACTTTATATCAGGATATAATAACTTATTATATAAACTTTTAGTTTATTATATTTTAAGTATATTTCTTATTTATTATTGAAAAATGAAATAAAAACATGCAAAATTAAGTTATAAAATAAATATCTTTGTTTACAATGATAAACTCTAAAAATTTCACTAAAAGACTGCAGCAAATAATAGATTTTTATAGCCTATCCGCCTCCTCTTTTGCAGATAAAATAGGCGTACAACGTTCTAGTATTTCTCATATACTATCTGGAAGAAACAGACCTAGTCTAGATTTCGTAATGAAAATCCTATCCTCTTTTCCTGAAGTAGATTTATACTGGTTGCTAAATGGCAAGGGAAAGTTTCCAAAAACTATCGAGGACGAAACTGAAAACAGCAATAATACTGTAAGCAAAGAAAATATGGAATTAAGTAATTTAGGCACAAAATATAACGATATTGATAGAATTATCATTTTTTTTAAAGATGGCACCTATAAAAACTATAAGAATTAATAGTATTCTTTATTAAATTTGTACCTAAACACTTATCTATGAAATATTTTGCCCTAATCCTTTTTTTTGTATTGCTTTCTAGTTGTTATCAAGTTGAAAGAAACTGTATTAACTATAAAACAGGATTGTTTGAAAGCACTGTTATTATTGACGATGTTAGTTACACATCAACTTTTAAAAGAACTGATAGACTTCAAGTTGAAACTTTCGAAAACAAAACCGACTCTGCAGCAGTACGATGGATTAATGACTGCGAGGTAGTCTTTAAAACTATAAACCCTAAAAATATGGCTGAGCAAAAAGATATACATTTAAAAATATTAACCACCACAGATTCCACATATACGTTTGAGTATTCGTATGTTGGTGAGGTGATAAAACAAAAAGGAATCGCTAAAAAATTGAATTAGTACTATGTTAGAGTTTTTACTTTCAAGTGACGCCATAATGGCTTTATTTACCCTTACTTTTCTTGAGATTATTTTAGGTATAGACAACATTGTATTTATTTCTATTGCAGCGAATAAATTACCTGAACATCAACGAAATAAAGCGACCAACATTGGACTGTTATTTGCAATGGTACAACGTATAGTGCTATTGTTTTTTGTGTCGTTTTTAATAAGTTTAAGCGAACCATTTTTTATGTATGAAAATAGCTGGCTATACTTAGCTTTAAGTTGGCAAAGCATTATTCTCTTTTTAGGCGGACTGTTTTTAATTTACAAAAGCACCTCAGAGATTAGAGAAAAAATGGAAACACCTTCACATGACGAAGACGTTGTGAAAGGCAAAAAAATAAAATCGTTATCGCAAGCTATAGTACAAATATTGCTACTTGATTTTATTTTCTCAATAGATTCTATTTTGACAGCAGTAGGTATGACCAACGGTTTATCTGAAAACCATAATTATAACCTGGTACTCATGATAATAGCAGTGGTTGTCTCTATTGTGATTATGATAGTTTTTGCAAACCCCATACGTAAGTTTATAGACACCCATCCTAGCATACAAATGTTGGGTTTGGCTTTTTTAATACTAATTGGCTTCATGCTTATTACCGAAGCAGCACACCTATCGCGCACATCCTTATTTGGGAACGAAGTTGGTGCCATACCAAAAGGCTACTTGTATTTTGCTATTGCATTCTCGCTGTTTATTGAATTTTTAAATTACAAGATTACGAAAAAGAAAAAAGGTTAAAACCAATGCCATAGTGTGTTTTTCAAAATTTTAACCAATAAACACATAAATTTGTTGCTATACAACCAACCTTTAACCAATGATAAAATTCTTTAGAAAAATTAGACAAAATTTACTTTCAGAAGGGAAAACAGGAAAATATTTTAAATACGC
>CALZKX010000075.1 GCA_945788155.1 uncultured Flavobacteriaceae bacterium | reverse complement strand
TAGTTTCATTAGTTGTTAATTCTTCTGCTATTTTGCTAAACTGATTTTTTAATTCGAGGTCATCGTTTTGAGCTGCTAATTCCTGAGCCCAATACATGGCTAGATAAAAGTGACTTCCTCTGTTATCCAATTCGTTAACTTTTCTTGAAGGTCCTTTCTTGTTTTCTAATAATTTTTCAGTTGCATTATCTAAGGCATCACCTAATATTTTTGCTTTAGGGTTATTGGTTGTTTCTGACAAGTGCTCAAGTGATACAGCTAATGCTAAAAATTCACCTAACGAATCCCATCGCAAATGATTTTCTTCAACAAATTGTTGAACGTGTTTTGGTGCAGAGCCTCCAGCTCCAGTTTCAAACAAGCCTCCACCATTCATTAAAGGTACTATGGATAACATTTTTGCACTTGTTCCTAATTCTAAAATTGGGAATAAATCTGTTAAGTAATCACGTAATACATTTCCAGAAACTGAAATCGTGTCTTTACCATTTTTCACTCTTTTTAGCGTGAATTTTGTTGCTTTAATTGGAGATAGGATTTGAATATTTAAGCCACTTGTATCATGGTTTGGTAAATACATATTTACCTTTTTTATTATTTCAGCATCATGTGCTCTATCTTCATCCAACCAAAAAACAGCAGGAGTTTGTGTAGCTCTTGCTCTAGATACTGCTAGCTTAATCCAATCTTGAATAGGAGCATCTTTTACTTGACACATACGCCAAATATCACCTTCTTCAACTGTGTGTTCAATCAAAGTATTACCATTTGTGTCAACAACTCTAACAGTTCCGTTAGATATTATTTCAAACGTTTTATCGTGTGATCCATATTCTTCTGCTTTTTGTGCCATAAGTCCAACATTAGGAACAGTTCCCATTGTCGTTGGGTCAAAAGCACCATTTTCTCTACAAAAATCGATGGTTGCAGTGTAAATTCCAGCATAACTACTATCAGGAATCACTGCTTTAGTGTCTTGTGATTTTCCATTGGCATTCCACATTTGTCCAGAATTTCTAATCATTGCTGGCATCGAGGCATCAATAATTACATCGCTTGGTACATGTAAATTGGTAATTCCTTTGTCGGAATTTACCATTGCTAAATCTGGATTGTTTTTATAGCAAGCATCAATATCTGCAAGAATTTCATTGCGTTTGTCTTCTGAAACTTCAGATAAGTTTGATAATAAATTCCCAAATCCATTATTAACATCAACACCTATTTCATCAAAGGTTTCAGCATGTTTATCAAAAACATCTTTAAAGAATACACGAACAGAATGACCAAAAATAATTGGATCAGAAACTTTCATCATCGTAGCTTTCATGTGTAATGAAAACAATACGCTTTTATCTTTAGCATCTTGTACTTGGGTTTCTAAAAAGCGTAATAACACATTTTTTTGCATGACTGATGCATCAATAATTTCACCTTTTTGAAGCGATAGACCTTCTTTTAAAACTGTCGCTTTTCCATTAGCATCAATATGTTCAATATTAACTATTGTTGCTTCTGAAAGGGTTACAGATTTTTCATTGTGGCGAAAATCACCTTCTGTCATTGTAGCAACATGCGATTTAGAGCTCGAACTCCATTTTCCCATGGAATGCGGATTTTTCTTTGCGTAATTTTTTACGGCTTTTGGCGCACGTCTATCTGAATTTCCTTCTCTAAGCACTGGATTTACAGCACTTCCTTTAATTTTGTCGTAACGTGTTTTGATTGCTTTTTCTTCATCATTTTCAGGTTCATCAGGATAATCTGGTAAGGTAAACCCTTTAGCTTGTAATTCTTTTATGGCAGCTTTTAATTGAGGAATTGATGCACTGATATTTGGTAATTTTATAATATTAGCTTCAGGTGTTTTTACCATGTCACCTAATTCGGCCAAAGCATCATTTTGCTTTTGGTCTTCGTTAAGAAAATCTGGAAAGTTTGCCAGAATTCTTCCAGCAAGCGATATATCTTTTGTTTCTATAGAAATCCCTGACGATTTTGTAAACGCTTTAACAATTGGAAGTAGGGAATAGGTTGCTAATGCTGGAGCTTCGTCAGTTTTAGTATAAATAATTTTCGACATAGAGTTCGATTTTTTTAGTTAATGAGGATTGAAAATATCTATTAAAAATTATTGATTTTTTCGTCTTGCGAATATACAAAATTTGACGCTTAAAAACTCTGAGATATACAGGGAAGTGGTTCTTATTAAGTTATTTTGAAACATCATAAAAAAAGTGATCTTTTTTTAAGAATTTCACAAAAACTGACTGATAAAAATTATTTGATGGTTATAATGAGTACCAAAATAACAAAAGCCATATCATTTAGAAATTAATCTATGTTGACATGGCTTTCTTAAAACAGTTTCACATGACCTACTTTAACATTGCTGTTAACTACAGTTAAACATCCTTTCGTTTGCTAACCTTTTCAATTCAAGTGTCACTATTTCAAAGAAACATTCTAAATGTAACTTTCAAAATGTATTGACCTGTTACTAAATGCTTCCTGTTAATTGTTTTCCTTGATACTATATCAATTATATCTCATTTGCATGGTACATAACCTTTAAAGTATTGTTTCTTTTTTTAGATATCACTTTCGATCCTGCTATTTCCAGAAACTTTCAATTTTACCAGTTACTGCCTGCATAACATGCAGTACTTTTTAAAACATCATGATTCATCAACTACACATGCATACACATGCTGTTTCAAAACCTCAAAAAACAATTATAATAAAGAACGTTACTTTACCAAAATTAAAGACGCTGTCCTAAAACAACACAAAATCAATTTTCATGATTTCATTCCTTTAATTCTTTAGCTAATATAATATAAGATCATTAAAATGCAAATTTTTCAAAGATTTAGATATCAACCATTTATGAACTTAAGTTATTAACAATTGTTAATAATGAAAAAGCCCTGACAAAAATCAGGGCTTTTATAAATTTTAAGTAAAGATAACTACTAGTTTCTTTTTTCTTTAATTCTTGCTTTTTTACCAGTAAGACCTCTAAAGTAGAATATTCTTGCTCTACGAACCTTACCTCTTTTGTTTACTTCAATTTTTTGTAATGCTGGCAAGTTAATTGGGAAGATACGCTCCACACCAATAGATCCAGACATTTTTCTAATGGTAAAGGTTTCAGAAGCACCAGTGCCTCTTCGTTGTAATACTACGCCTCTAAAAAACTGGGTACGTGTTTTGTTACCTTCCTTAATTTCGTAATATACTGTAATTGTGTCACCAGCTCCAAATTCTGGTAAGTCTTTTCTTGTTACAAATTCGTCTTGTACAAATTTCACTAAAGATTCCAT
>CALZKX010000074.1 GCA_945788155.1 uncultured Flavobacteriaceae bacterium | reverse complement strand
TTATTTTAAAGAGACCGATTCTAAAATTCAAGGAGGAGCAGGCTTTGAGATATTAGTTTCGTCATTAGTAGGTATAAAATTATTTGCAGAGTATAATATGGCATTTACCGATACATTAGATGGAAGAGTATACGGCAAGTCTGATGATGCATTTTGGAGAGCAGCTATTGGATTAAACCTTTATTTCGGCAAAAGAGGCAGAAAAAGAAATATTAAAAAAAATGAACCAACGGTAATTAATTCCAATCCAATAATTCACTCAAAAAACTAAATACTTTAGTACTTTTGCAGCATATAAAAATACCTTTCCAGAATGAGTAACGAGGTTAGTAAACGATATGCGCAAAGAGGTGTTTCAGCTTCAAAAGAAGATGTACACAACGCCATTAAAAATATTGACAAAGGGTTATTTCCCAAAGCTTTTTGTAAAATTGTTCCAGATTATCTTACCAACGATAACCAATATTGTTTAATAATGCATGCCGATGGTGCAGGAACAAAAAGCTCCTTAGCTTATATGTATTGGAAAGAAACTGGCGATATTTCGGTTTGGAAAGGGATAGCACAAGATGCTTTAATAATGAATATTGATGACCTTTTGTGTGTTGGCGCAACCAATAATATTATGTTATCTTCTACCATTGGAAGAAATAAAAATCGTATTCCAGGGGATGTCATTTCTGCAATAATCAATGGCACAGAAGAATTAATTGCTGAATTAAAGGAATTTGGTATAACTATTCATTCAACTGGTGGCGAAACAGCCGATGTTGGCGATTTGGTTAGAACTATTATTGTTGATTCAACAGTTACAGCTAGAATGAAACGAGACGATGTTATTGATAATGTCAATATTAAAGAAGGAGACCTTATTGTAGGATTGGAAAGTTTTGGTCAAGCAACCTATGAAAAGCAATACAATGGTGGTATGGGAAGTAATGGTTTAACATCGGCAAGACATGATGTGTTTCATAATTATTTAGCTAAAAAATACCCTGAAAGTTTTGATGCTTCAGTCCCTAAGGAATTGGTGTATTCAGGAGAAACAAGGTTAACCGATAAAGTAGAAAATGCTCCCATTGATGCTGGTAAATTAGTATTATCTCCAACACGAACATACGCACCAATCATAAAATCTATTCTATCTAAATTTAAAAACGATAAAGTGCATGGGATGATTCATTGTAGTGGTGGCGCACAAACTAAGATTCTTCATTTTGTGGATCATCTTCATATTGTAAAAGATAATATGTTTGCCATTCCGCCATTGTTCAAATTAATTCAAGAACAATCCAAAACCGATTGGAAAGAAATGTACCAAGTATTTAATTGTGGACACCGAATGGAGCTGTATGTTGCTCCAGAAATTGCTAACGACATTATTGCAATTTCAAAATCATTTAATGTTGATGCTCAAGTAATTGGAAGGGTAGAAGCAAGCGATTCTAAAAAATTGACAATAAAAAGCGAATTTGGCGTTTTTAATTATAGCTAATAAATTTTCTAAATGATGACTAAAAATTTCAAGCATCAATTATCTATTGTTACAGTATTTATAAGTGTATTTTTAATAAGTGCCCAGCAAAATTTAGATTTAACTTTATACCCAGAAGACTTTGTAACTTCGCATTGGAAAGAAGTAAACACAGCCAGTTTAGATATTAGCGAAGTCGCTTTTGTAAACTGGAACTCGGGAGGTTCCAATTCAATTTCAGGATTGTTAGGATTGGAAGTTCAAAGAAATTATAAAAAAGAACACTTACTTTGGGAAAATAGAGCAGTAATGCGTTACGGAGTTAACAAACAGCAAAACCAAAGCTTGCGAAAAACCGATGATATTTTGGAGCTTAAATCACGTTTTGGCTTTAGAAAGAATACAAAACCCAACTGGTACTATTCAGCAAATTTTAGTTTTGCAACACAATTCACCAATGGATATAATTACGCAAATAGCGATAAAAAACCTATCTCACAGTTTATGGCACCTGCATATATGTTTTTAGGTGTTGGTTCAGTTTATGGGGAACATATTGAAGAGTTTTCAGCATATATGTCTCCTTTAACTTTAAAATCTACGTTTGTATTAGATCAAGACTTAGCAGACGCAGGTTCTTTTGGTGTAACACCTGCAGTATATGATAATCTTGGTAATAGATTATCTAAAGGAAATAATTCAAGAGAAGAAGTTGGGGTTTTATTAACGAGCACTTACGAAAACATACTTATTGAAAACATTTCTATTAGAACCCTAGTAAGTTTGTACACCGATTATTTAAACGATTTTGGAAATGTTGATGTCGATTGGGAGCTGAATTTAAAATTTAAAGTAAATGATCATGTTCGTGCTACAATGGGTTCACATTTAAAATATGATAATGATGTAAAAATTGCAGTTGAAGATACTAACATGCCAGAGGAAACCATAATTAAAGGTGCTAAAGTACAGTGGAAACAGCTTTTAGGAGTTGGTGTGTCTGTAGATTTTTAAAAAAATTATTCTTCATTTTTTTGTTAACTTTTTTTTGTTGATAAATTATAAAACATTGACAATCAATTTTTTACAATAAAATTTTGTCAACCTCATGAATTTTTTTACGTTTCAAGTTTATTTTTTTACGTTCTTTATACTCACTAAATTGAATGTAAAATTTTAAATTAATCCAACAACATGCAAATACAAACCCAACCTATTGTAATTCCTACAACCTATTCACAAGAAGATACCTTCAAAGCTTCTGTAAAGTACTTTAAAGGCGACGACTTAGCTGCTCGTGTATGGATCAATAAATATGCCTTAAAAGATTCCGAAGGCAATTTATTCGAACTTACTCCTAACGATATGCATAGGCGTATCGCAAAGGAAATTGCAAGAGTTGAATCGCGTTATCCAAATTCATTATCTGAAGACATTATTTTCGATTTAATCAAAGATTTTAAATACATCGTACCACAAGGAAGTCCAATGGCTGGAATTGGTAATCCTTACCAAATTGCATCACTTTCAAATTGTTTTGTTATTGGAAACGAAGGCAATTCC
>CALZKX010000073.1 GCA_945788155.1 uncultured Flavobacteriaceae bacterium | reverse complement strand
TTGTACAGCAAGCTGAAGCTTCTCAAAAAAGGATAAATGAGTTTTTAAAAGAAGAACCAGAGATTAAGAACACAGCTAATTCGCCTACAAAAATAAACGGTACTATAGCGTTTAAAGACGTACACTTTATTTATAGTGACACTAACATTGAAGCATTAAAAGGACTTAGTTTTAAAGTAAATAGTGGTGAAACACTTGCAATTATTGGTAAAACAGGATCAGGGAAATCGACCATTCTAGATTTAATTGGTAGGCTTTATGATGTAAACGAAGGCACTATTGAAATTGATGGATTACCCATTGAAAATGTTAACTTGACCAGTTTAAGAAACAGCATAGGATTTGTACCGCAAGATGCATTTCTTTTTTCAGATTCAATAAAAGAAAACATAAAATTTGGTTCTGCCAATGCAACAGATGAAGATGTTATAAAAGCTGCGAAAAATGCCGTTGTACACAAAAACATCAAGGGCTTTAACAAAGGTTATGAAACAGTTTTGGGAGAACGTGGCATTACACTTTCTGGAGGTCAAAAACAACGCATTTCCATTGCTAGGGCTATCATAAAAGATCCAAAGATACTATTACTTGACGATTGCCTCTCGGCGGTAGATACTGAAACTGAAGAGCAAATTTTAAACAATCTAAATAGAGTGTCTAAAGGCAAAACTACCATTATTGTTAGCCATAGAATTTCTTCGGCGAAAAATGCCAATCATATTATAGTATTGGATGAAGGTAAAATAATTCAACAAGGATCACATGAAAACCTTATAAACATTGATGGTTACTACAAAGAGCTCTATTTAAAACAATTATCGGAAACCATAAACGAGAAAAACTAATTTTTCTTTTTAACTGCTTTTACCAATAAAATGAAACAAGCAAAAAAAGAAATGTGTTAATTAGTTGGTTGCTATATAAATTTTTTAGATTTTTGAGTCACTAATTAAAATAAAACACTACTATGAGTAATAATGATATGATGGAGAAAGAAGAAATATTTTCAAAAGTTTTAAGAGCTGGTAGGCGAACTTACTTTTTTGATGTAAGAGCTACCAAAGCTGGCGATTATTATCTAACTATTACCGAGAGTAAAAAATTTACCAATGACGATGGATCTTTCCATTACAAAAAGCATAAGATTTATTTGTACAAAGAAGATTTTGCAGAATTCAACAGCATTTTAAGAGAAATGACCGATTATGTTATAGAAGAAAAAGGCGAGGAAGTGATAAGCGAGCGTCATCAAAAAGATTTTAAAAAAGAGGAACACAACGACAAGCAAAGCGACAATGAAACACCAACTTCTCCTGAAAGTTTTACCGACGTTAACTTTGAAGATATTTAATTTTTAAACAAACTAATAACACATAAAACCGTTGCATAATGTAGCGGTTTTTTTATGCTTAAAATTTTATCGCAAATAGTGCAATTATCAAACTTAGCGTTAAGTATAAAAGGCCTGCCAAAACGGAGTGTATATTTAAAAGCACTATAGTTACAATAAATAAATAAATAGGCACTAAAGTAATGGCAATTGCAAACCTAAATGTAGAAATAAACTCTATTTCCTTAATTTTTGGTCGTGCTACGAATTTCCATATTGCATAAGGAACAATCAGGTTTATCTTTAACAATGTTTGAAAAAAAATGCTTAAATATTTGGTTTTATTTTTAGTCTTAACTTTACAGTTCTCAAAATTACTTTTCAAACATAAATTAACTTCATTAGGTTTTAAAAAGTCAACATTAAGATTATTTAATCTTTGCAAATCCTCCTCATAATTTTCTTCAGAAATATGAGCTGTCAAGTTCATTATTTTATTTTGCACAGTTTGTTTTAGCTCTAATATTCCCTCATTTTTATTGTCTTTTATAAAATCTTTTGCAGCAAAAGGTTCTCCAAAATAAATAGCAGTACTATCTGGACATGCTTTAGCATTTACAAAGTTGAGCCCAGTTGGGATCAATTGTAAATCTAAATCAGGATACTTTTTAAGTGTGTCAAATACAATTCTTGTAAACCCTTTACTTAAGGGTCTTACACGACGTGCCAAATTGTGACTTCCTTCTGGAAATATCGCAATGGCTTCATTTTTATTTAAAATCTTGGAGCAATTTTCAAAAATGGCGTTATTATTGGAAATTGTGCTCCATCCATCTCTCACTCTATATACAGGAAGCATTTGCAAACTATTCAATATTTTGCTAACATAACTCTTTTTAAATACTGCTGCCCTAGTTAAAAAAAACAAAAACCTGCCACTTTTTGTCGCTATTAACAGAGCATCTAACAATGCATTTTGATGATTGGCCAATAATAAAACAGGTTTGTTTTTTGGGATGTTTTCAACATTATGCACATGTATTCTTTTAAAATAAAAGAACATGCCTAATCTTAAATAACTTCTTACACTATGTAGCCAAAGCTTTTTCAATACCATTGCTTTTTTTAGACCAATAAGTTGCTAATATTAATCCAGATATTATATGCCATATCCCCCAGAAAGCAGCTAAAATAGCCATTCCTCCCAAGCCATTAAAAAATGTGAAGATGAGTAATAACCCTAACCCTGAATTTTGGATTCCAGTTTCAATTGTTAATGTTTTTGCATCTCTAAACGATAAACGAAATAGTTTAGCAACACCAAAACCTAAAAGTAAGGCCAGCAAATTATGTCCTATACCTATTGCGAAAACACGATGCGCATAATCGTTAAAAATATCTAGATTGTTTGAAAATGCTATAACCACAATAGCTACAAAAACAATTATGGACAAAGGCTTTAAAAGCTTAGATAATTTTATAGCAAGTTTCTGGTTTTTTTGCCTTAAGACCATTCCTAAAACCAAAGGTATTCCAAGGATTAAAACAACCAGTTTTACCAATTCAAAAGGCTCTAACGATACTGTTTTTAATATTTGTGCGGTTGGCTCATAAAGATTTCCGTAAAATTGAAAATTTAGAGGTGTCATAAATATTGCCAAAAAAGTTGCAAATGCTGTTAAACTTACAGATAATGCAGTATTTCCTTTAGCCAAATGAGTCATGAAATTTGAAATATTACCACCTGGACAAGCAGCAACCATCATCATTCCCAAAGCAATGCTTGGTTGTGGCTTTACCAATAAAATAATTAAAAACGTTGCTAAAGGCAATAATACAAATTGAGATACTACACCTATAATAACAAGTTTAGGCTGTTTCAATAAACCTTTAAAATCATTAAAAGTAATACCTAGTGCAACACCAAACATAACCACAGCCAAAGCGATATTTAAAACCCAAAGCCCGCTACTGTCAAAATTAATTTTTACTGCATCTAATTCTTGCATACTCTAAGCTACAGTTGAACCATTTTTTACTTTATGCTCTGGATGTAACAGTATCACATCATTATCTTTAACAGCGCCCATAACCAAACATTCGCTCATAAAATTTGCGATCTGTTTTTTAGGAAAATTGACCGTAGCCACAATTTGTTTGTGTAATAAATCGTCCTTGGTATATAAGGTAGTTATTTGTGCCGAAGATTGTTTTTTTCCCAGTTCGCCAAAATCAATGGTAAGTTTATATGCTGGTTTTTTAGCTTTTGGAAAATCGTTTACTTCTATAATTGTTCCTACTCGTAAATCAACTTTTGTGAAATCTTCAAAAGAAATAGTTTCCTTCATTGGGCATTTAGTTAGACGCTGAATATATAAATTTTAATTTACAATTATGTTTAATCTTATGGTTTCTTTATTTTTGATAAACAATAAAAATTATGGCTAGAACTCCATCCAACATGCTTCCCTTAGGTACCAAAGCGCCAGATTTTACACTTCTAGATACAATCTCAAATACCAATAAGAGCTTAAACGACCTTAAAGGTGCAAAAGGAACAGTAATTATGTTTATTTGTAACCACTGTCCTTTTGTGATTCATGTAAATAAAATGTTAGTTGAAATTGCTAATCACTATTCTATGGAAGGTGTGGGTTTTATTGCAATTTCGAGTAACGATGTGGTTAATTATCCTCAGGATTCTCCTGGGAAAATGAAGCTTCATGCACAAGAAAATAATTATCCATTTCCATATTTATACGACGAAACTCAAGAAATTGCCAAAGCTTTTGATGCTGCTTGCACACCAGATATTTATGTGTTTAATAATGCTTTAAACTTGGTGTATAGAGGGCAATTGGATAACTCCAGACCAGGAAATGGAATTCCAATATCGGGAAATGATTTAAAACATGCGCTTGATTGTTTATTAAATAACACAGAAAACACAAACATTCAAAAACCTAGTATTGGCTGTAATATTAAGTGGAAGAAATAATTTTTGATTAAATGGTTAGACTTGTAAGAACTGATTCAAAAAACACGCACTTCAAATTACTTGTAAAGTTATTGGATAAAGACTTAGCCATCTCTGATGGTGAAGATCATGGTTTTTATAATCAATACAACGGAATTGACACTATAAAATATACAGTTGTAGCATATCATGATTATTTACCTGTGGCTTGTGGCGCAATAAAACAATACGATACCTTAACCGTTGAAATTAAACGTATGTTTACTTTGCCAGAAGCAAGAGGCAAGGGTATTGCTACAAAAGTTTTAAATGAATTAGAGAATTGGGCAGCTGAATTAGGATTTAAACGTTGCATCCTTGAAACTGGCCAAAAACAACCACAAGCTATTGCGCTTTATAAGAAAAATGACTATTCAATTATTTCAAACTACGATCAATATATTGGTGTGGAAAATAGTGTGTGCTTTGGGAAAGACCTATTATAACCAACCCTCTCTTACAAGCATATTCTTAATATGGGCATAATGATGGTTACAGTGCCAAGCATAAATACCAACATTCTTTTTTAGCACTACTTCTTCGTTATATTCTGGATGAATAAAACTTTTATTCAAATCATCCTCACTTAAACCTTTTAGTAAGTAAACTAGTTTAAAATGAACTGCTGCTAAATGATCTAACGACATTTGTATTGGTGCAAGTTTAGCATCAGGTAATTCTGCCCAAAGTTGCTCGTGATAATATTTAATTATAGGTTTATTTTCGGTTAAAGTCCATTTAAAACGAATGTAACTATGGTGATGACTATCAGACAAATGATGCACTACTTGCCTTACCGTCCACCCTTTGGGACGATATGGCGTATCTAATTGCTCATCTTTAAGGTGCTTAACCAGATGCTTTAATTGCAATGGAAATTGCTCTAAAACCTCAATCCAGTTTTCTATATGCGAAGTTGTTATTATCTCAGGACACTTAAATTGTCCAATAGGATATTTTAATTGCTCAAGTGTTTGTAAAGTCATTTAACAAAAATACACTAGCAATTCTATTTTTTCTTAAATTTTAAAAATTCTTTTAAGGTGCCATTATAAACTCTTACAAAATAGGTGCCTCTTTTTAAACCAGAGATATCTAAAGATGATTGTTGAGTGCTTTTTGCCTTTTTGAGTAATAATACTTCTCCTTTATTATTAATAACTTCATATCTTAGGTTAGATATTCTGTTTTGAAAGAATAATGACAAGGTATTATCTGTAACATTCATACCAACACCACTAGGGTTAAAAGTAATTGTTGCACTAGAAGAAAAAACACTAGTTGTTTCTAAAAATGCTGTTTCTCTACTATCTTGGGCATTTATTGCCATTGCCGAAAATAGCAATAGCCACATGGCTAATGCAAGTTTATTAGGTTTCATAGTTCTTTGGATTAACTGCTATAAACTTAATTAGCAAGCTTTTAAATCGCAAAAAATAGAGACGAGTGGTCTGTTTTAATCCATAAAAAAATAACAAATACAAAAAAAACCGCCAAAAGGCAGTTTTTAATTATAAAAAAACTTTAAAATTATTTTATGTTTTATCAAATTTTAAAAAATCTTTTACTTCATCTGAAAAAACCCTAACATAGTAAGTCCCTTTTTTTAGTTTTGATATATTCAACAACGATTTTTTGGCAGAAACCCCTTCTTTTACCAATAATAAATCGCCTTTTTTATTAATGACTTCATATCTCAAATTAGAAACTTCATTTCTAAACTCTAAAGTTAGCGTATTATCGAAAGCTAAAATTTTTATTCCGTTGGGATTAAACGCAACTTTATCGATTGAAAAATCATCTATAGAAGAAATAAGTCCTTCTTCTTGAGCAAATGCTCCAACTATAGTAGAGAGCATAATGCATACTCCAAGCAAATATTTTTTTAGGTACATGGGTCTTATGGATTAATTGCTCTAAAATTACTAAACAAGGCATTAAATAACAAAAACTTATGCTGATTGTTCATTCTTTTTGATAACTAAAAATACAAATACAAAAAAAGCCGCCAAAAAGGCAGCTTTTAAATTATAATGATACTTTATTTATTTTACGTTCATCAATTCAACATCGAAAATTAATGTGGCATCTGGAGGAATTACACCACCAGCTCCAGCACTTCCATAAGCCAAATCGCTTGGTATTACAAAACGCGCCTTATCTCCTACTTTAAGTAATTGAATCCCTTCGTCCCAACCTGAGATTACTTGGCCAACGCCTAAAGCAAAATCGATTGGTTG
>CALZKX010000072.1 GCA_945788155.1 uncultured Flavobacteriaceae bacterium | reverse complement strand
TAAGACCAACATGCGAGCATTGTAAAAAATCATTGCCCTTTGATTCGCAGGAAGCAATGATTTGTACGTTTGAATGCACATTCTGTACGAAATGTGTTGAAACAACATTACAGCATGTGTGTCCTAATTGTGGAGGTGGTTTTGAAAAGCGGCCTATTAGACCAAAAAATTTACTGGAAAAATATCCAGTTTCAACAAAAATTGTACACAAACCAGTAAATGTTGAAGCACATATACAAAGAATTAATAATAGTTAACAATTTAAATAAAACAATTCCTCCTTGAGGGAGGATTAAGATGGGTGTCATGATTACAGGAAAAAATTATATAGGGAAACAACGTTCTGGAAAAGGGAATGTAATATACAAAACGTTTAACCCTCAATTAAATATTGAAAACAAACCTATTTATACTGAGGCTACTCTAGAAGAAATCAACAAAGCAGTAACTTTAGCTGCAAATGCGTTTAAAATATTTAGAGCTGTTTCAGGTGAACAAAAAGCAACCTTTTTAAATGCGATTGCTGATGAGATTTTGAATTTGGATGACGAATTAATAAAGGTGTATTGCTCTGAAACAGGATTACCAGAAGGAAGAGCCAAAGGAGAACGCGGTAGAACTGTTGGGCAATTGAGAAGTTTTGCTGATTTAGTAAAGGAAGGCTCTTGGGTAGAAGCTACAATAGATACATCAATTCCAGATAGAGAACCAATCCCAAAAGCAGATATTAGAAAAATGAATATTCCTTTAGGTCCTGTGGTTGTTTTTGGAGCCAGTAATTTCCCATTGGCTTATTCAACAGCTGGAGGTGATACTGCAGCAGCCTTAGCAGCTGGTTGCCCAGTTATTGTGAAGTCGCATCCTATGCATGCTGGAACAGGTGAATTAGTAGCTTCTGCAATTATAAATGCTGCTGAAAAAACAAACATGCCAAACGGTGTGTTTTCAAACCTTAATAGTTCAGGGATTGAAGTTGGTGTGCAATTGGTAAAACATCCAGATGTTAAAGCAGTTGGATTTACGGGAAGCATTCGTGCAGGTCGTGCCTTATACGATTTAGCTGCAAAACGCAAAGAACCAATTCCAGTTTTTGCAGAAATGGGAAGCATAAATCCAGTCATAATGCTGCCAAATGTGTTGAAGAATAGAAGTGAGTCTTTGGCTAAAACCTATGCAAGCTCCATAACACTTGGTACAGGTCAATTTTGCACAAATCCAGGGTTGATTATTGGATTAAAAGGGAATGATTTAACCAACTTCATCACTATGTTAGCTAATGAAATTGTAAAAATAGAACCATCTTGCATGTTGCATCCTAATATTTATGGAGCTTATGAAAGCAATAAAGCAAAAGCAATAGCTCAACCAGAATTGAGGGTTGTTGCTAATTACGATACTGATGTAAAAGAAAACTATGCAAGACAAGCTATTACAACCGTTGAAGGCAAAACATTTTTAGCAAATACTACACTTCATCAAGAAGTTTTTGGTCCTTTTTCTATGGTTGTACAATGTGAAAGCATTAAGCAGATGGAAGCGATTATCAGTAACCTTGAAGGACAACTCACAGGAACTTTAATAGCAGATGATGAAGCAGAAAAGTATTCAAATATTATTTCAGCTTTGCAAAATAGAGTTGGTCGTGTAATTTATAATGGCGTGCCAACAGGTGTTGAAGTCTGTCCTTCAATGGTTCATGGAGGGCCTTATCCAGCATCAACAGATAGTCGTTTTACTGCTGTTGGAGTAGATTCCATCAAGCGATTTGTGAGACCATTTTCTTTTCAAGATTGGCCTAACGAATTGCTTCCTGATGAATTAAAAAACGAAAATCCATTGAACATAACACGAATTGTGAATGGGAAACTCACTAACCAAAAAGTATAACAATTAAGCACTTCTTATGAAACGTTTCAAAATTTTACTTGTTTTAGCTCTAATAGGTTTGTTCTCTTTTGGTCAAGAGTCAAATTCAAATAAATTGAATAGCATAATTGCTAAGTATGATACAGATAGGGACTATGATTTTAAGTGGAACGAATCTGTTGAGAATACTGCAAAATACTATCAAGCTGAAGCTGATTTTTCAATGAAATTAAAAGAAGAATTAGAGCAAGTTTCAGAAGCAGGTTTATCTGAAACCGAAAAAATATCGAGAGAATTATTATTGTTCGTTTTACAAGATAAAATAGATTCAAATACGTATAAAACCTATTTAAACACCATAACAAACGAATCTGCTTTCCATCTCAATTTAAGTAGAATGGGAAATAGAACGCTCAATAATAAAAAACAAGTTATTGATTATTTAAACAGGCTTGAAAACTTGCCTAAAAGTATTGATTATAACTTAGATGTGTTAAGAGCTTCAATAAAAGAAGGCATGGCGCAGCCTAGAGCTGTTTTTAATAATTATGATGATACGTATAACAAGCACATCGTTGCAGATGTAACTAAAAGTGAATTTTACAAACCATTTCTAAACTTGCCAGAATCATTATCCTCAACCGAAAAAGATTCAGTTATTCAAGTTGCAAAAACGAGTATTCAAAAAAATGTAATCGATGAATATAAAAAAATAAAAACCTTTTTTCAAGACGAATATTTCCCAAATACAAGAAAAGGTTTAGGGATTTCAACAACACCAAATGGGAAAGAGTTTTATCAAAACAGAATAAACTATTTTACCACAAGCACGCAGTACACAGCAGATAATATTCATCAGATTGGACTTAAAGAAGTCGCAAGAATCAAAGCAGAAATGCAAAAAATAATCGATGATTTAGGTTTCAAAGGTAGTTTTGCAGAGTTTTTACAATTTTTGAGGACAGATGAACAATTTTACCCAAAAACAGCAAAAGAATTATTAATGTTTGCACGTGATATTGCTAAAAGAATTGATGCAGAGTTGCCTAAATTTTTTATCACACTACCTCGTAAACCTTATGGTGTGGTACCTGTTCCAGCTGATCTTGCGCCTAATTATACAGGCGGACGATATTCAGGTTCTTATAGCGAAACAACGGCTGGATTTTATTGGGTTAACACCTATAATCTACCAAGCAGAACACTCTATACCATTCCTGCATTAACAGCACATGAAGCAGTTCCAGGCCATCATTTACAAATCTCTTTGAATAATGAATTACCCGAAACGATTCCAAGATTTAGAAGAAACTTATATTTATCAGCTTATGGCGAAGGTTGGGGATTATACTCTGAATATTTAGCAGATGAAATGGGTATATATACCACACCTTATGAGAAATTTGGACAACTTACCTATGAAATGTGGAGAGCATGCAGATTAGTGGTTGATACAGGAGTACACGCCAAAGGCTGGACAAGACAACAAATGTTGGATTATATGGCAAAAAACACAGCCTTATCAATTCATGAGGTAACAACAGAAACAGATCGATACATTTCATGGCCAGGACAAGCGTTATCGTATAAAATTGGGGAATTAAAAATCAGAGAACTTCGTAAAAAAGCGGAATTTGCTCTAGGTGAAAAATTTGATATTCGTGAGTTTCATGAAGTCATTCTTGAAGAAGGTACTGTAACACTCTCCATTATGGAAAAACGAATGGATGCTTATATACAGAAAAAATTGAATGAGTAAAATACTTACATAACCTCTTCCAGAAGCGAATTGATTAGGATTCCTCCCTTGAGGGAGGAGTAAGGAGGGTGTTAAAATAAATTAAATGAGTAGATCAAAATTTGTTTGCATTGATGCACACACTTGCGGAAACCCAGTTCGTGTAATAACAGAAGGACATCCAAATTTGATAGGTGCTACCATGAGCGAAAAGCGCCAGCATTTTTTGAGAGAATACGATTGGATTCGTAAAGGATTGATGTTTGAACCACGTGGTCATGATATGATGAGTGGCAGCTTTTTATTCCCACCTCATAACCCAGAAAACGATTTTGCAATTTTATTTATTGAAACGTCTGGTTGTTTGCCTATGTGTGGTCATGGAACGATTGGAACTATCACGATTGCTATTGAAGAAGGACTAATAAAACCAAGAATCCCAGGAAAAATTAAAATGGAGGCTCCAGCTGGTTTGGTTGAAATCGATTACCAAGAAACTAACGGAAAAGTAGATTGGGTAAAACTTACCAACGTAAAAAGCTATTTGGCAGCAGAAAATTTAACTATTGAATGCCCTGAACTAGGTGAGATTAATTTTGATGTGGCTTATGGTGGTAATTTTTATGCTATTGTGGATCCTCAAGAAAATTTTTCAGGCCTACATGATTTTACAGCGAGTAAGGTTATTCAATACTCACAAGTCGTTAGAGAACGTATTAATAAAAAACACCCAAATATGTTTGTTCATCCTGAAGATGAAACCATTCGAGATGTTACACACATGTTATGGACAGGTAACCCATTAGATCCAGCATCATCAGGAAGAAATGCCGTTTTTTATGGCGATAAAGCTATTGATCGTTCACCTTGCGGAACAGGAACTTCGGCTCGATTAGCGCAATTGTATGCAAAAGGGAAGTTGAAAATGGGAGAGGAATTTATACATGAAAGTTTTATTGGCAGTAAATTTATTGGTCGTATTGAAAAAGAAACTAAATTAGACGGCAAATTGGCAATCATTCCAAGCATACAAGGATGGGCAAAAATATATGGATATAACACCATTTTTATTGATGATGAAGACGACCCTTATGCTCATGGGTTTCAGGTGATTTAATTTTGCCACCCTGAACGCAGTCGAAGAACATAAATCAAATCATCCCAAACTTGTTTTGAGATTTTATTAATTAAAAGTAATTAAAACAATGAAACAGATTACAATTTTACTAGTGACTTTAATGTTGTTGTCAACAACTTCTAAAGCACAAGAAATTATCAAAGAGGATTATAGTCGTGCAATCAGTTTTATGTATGACAATGCCTATAATAAAACGGTTTTTAATCTTTATACCAATGTTAATTGGTTTAAAGATGGTTCAGGACTTTGGTTCATAAATTACAGTAAAAACAACAAATCTTATAAAATAGTAAGCTTCAAAAACTATAAAGTTGTTGATTTGTTTGATCACGAAAAGTTGGCTACTGTTCTAAGTAAATTGAATAATAAAACTGTTGAAGCAAATGATTTATCTGTTTCTAATATTGAAAGATTAAAAGATGGAAATTTGGATTTGAGTTTTGAAGGCAAGACCTATACTTTAAATCTTAAATCTTATGAACTTCAACTAAAGGAAGAAGAGAAACAAGACGATAATAACGAGTTTGAGTCAAAATCACCAGACGGAAAATGGATAGCATATACAAAAGATTATAATTTGTTTATTAAATCAGTTGAAACAAGCGAAGAATATCAATTAAGTTTTGACGGAAAAAAAGATTACGAATATGCTACCTACTATGGCTGGTTTGATATTATGGAAGGCGAAAATGCAGAACGTCCAAAACACTTTAGTGTAATCTGGTCTGAAGATTCTAAGTGGATTACAGCAAATATCGTCGATTTCAGAAATGCTGAAAAAATGTACTTGCTAGATCATAGCATTGATTCTCTTTATAAATCAAAATTACTGTCTTATTATCGAGGTTCTCCAGGTGATACTACAATGGTACACGTCACACCTACTTTTTTTAATATTGAAACAAAAAAAGAAGTAAAGACAAATTTACCTACTGGTACGCATATTAATTCTGTAGCCATTGAGTGGTTGAAAAAGTCAGGAGAACTTTTAGCTAATTATTCAGAAAGAGGATATAAAAAGGAAATTCTCAAATATGTTAATTTAAATAATGGAAAAGAAGAAACATTAATTGAAGAAACTAGTGAAACCAATATTGATAATTTTTGGTTCAGAAAGTTTGATGATAAGCAAAAAATAATCTTCTTATCAGAACGAAGTGGCTGGAGACAACTCTATATGGTTGACTTAATAACAAAACAGACAACAGCTGTAACTTCTGGAAATTATTACATTAATTCAATTGTACATACAAATGAAGACAAAGAAGAAATTTACTTTTTAGCTTCAGGAAAAGAACCCAATACTAACCCTTATCATCAAAAGCTATATAGAGTTGATTTTAAAGGTGAAGTCACATTATTAACCCCTGAAAACACTCATCATATCATTGATTTTTATGAGGATGGAAAGTATTTTGCAGATAATTATTCAACCATAAATATTCCAACAAAAACGGTTTTAAGAGATTCCAAGAATGGTAAAATTTTAGCAGAATTAACTCAAGCAGATGTAAGTGAAACACTCTCAAAGGGTTGGCAATCTCCAGAAGTTTTTGAACTCACAGCTAAAGATGGAAAAACGACCATTTATGTTGCTATCTGGAAACCAACAAATTTCGATGCCTCTAAGTCTTATCCAATCATTGATGCAACATATACAGGACCACATACGCAAGTGTTTCCAAAATCGTTTGACAGAGGTTTTAGTAATCAATCTTTAGCAGAATTTGGTTTTATTGTAGTTGGCATTGATGGTCTGGGAACTTCTGGTCGCTCTAAGGAATTCCATGACCATTCCTATAAAAACATGGAAAATAATTTAGAAGATCACGTGTTGGCAATGAAGCATCTAGCTCAAAAATACTCATGGATTAATATTGACAAAGTTGGAATTTTTGGTCATTCAGCAGGAGGTTATGATACCGGAAGAGCTATGTTAGGTTTTCCAGATTTTTATAAAGTTGGTGTAGCAAGTTCTGGAGACCATGATTTTAGAATGGAAAAAGCTTGGTGGCCAGAAATGTACCAAGGTTGGCCAGTTGACGAAACCTATGAAAAAGTTTCCAACATAACAAATGCCGCAAATTTAAAGGGTAAACTATTACTTGTTCATGGTGGAATTGATGATAATGTAAACCCTTCAGCAACATTTAAATTAGCTGAAGCTTTAGTAAATGCAGACAAAGAGTTTGATTTGTTGATTTTTCCAAGTCAACGACATGGCTACGAAGGCAAGGCTCGAAATTATTTTATTAAAAAACGTTGGAATTATTTTATTGAACACCTATTGGAAACTAAACCAATTTGGGATTTTAAATGGGAATAAATGAGTAAAAACATTATTGTTATTGGTGGTGGAATCATTGGTTTATGTTCTGCCTATTACCTTCAAAAAGAAGGGCATCAGGTAACTGTTGTTGACCAATCTAATTTAGATTCAGGAGCATCTTATGTAAATGCTGGCTATCTATCGCCAAGTCATTTAATTCCTTTGTCTGCTCCAGGAGTCATGAAAAAAGGCTTAAAATGGATGTTCAATCCAGCAAGTCCATTATATATAAAACCTCGTTTAGATGCTGATTTTTTAAAATGGTCATTGGCTTTTAATAAATCATGTAACCAAAAACATGTTGAAAAAGCGGCTCCAGTCATAAGGGATATCACAGTGTTGAGTCAAGAATTGATGACAGATATTAAAAAAGAAAATGGATTTACCTTTCATTATGATAAAAAAGGACTTTTTATGTTGTGTCAGACAGAAAAAATGTTAGAGGAAGAACTTAAGGTCGCAGAGTATGCTAAAGAATTAGGTTTGGTTGCTAAAGAGGTAAACAGGGAAGAAATAAAAGCCATGGAACCTAACACAACAGTTAACGCCATAGGTGCTGCTTATTTTGAGTGTGACCATCATTCAACACCTCGTGAATTTATGACAGAATTAAAAACTCACTTAATCAATTCTGGAGTGAAAATTTCTTCTAATGAAAAAGTAGAAAATCTAAATGTTAGTGATGGAAAAATTCAAACAGTAAAAACAAACAAGTCCACGTATCAACCTGATGAAATTGTAATGGCAGCAGGGTCTTGGACTAGTGTTTTGGCAAAAAAACTAGGTGTGAAATTATTGCTTCAAGCAGGTAAAGGTTATCGTATAAATACTGAAAGAGACACAGGAATTACGATTCCTGCGATTTTGGCTGAAGCAAAAGCAGCAGTAACTCCAATGAATGGTTTTACGAGGTTTGCAGGTACAATGGAAATTGCAGGCATAAATCATGATATAAACAAAGTTCGTGTTGAAGCAATAGCCAAAGCTGCAACTCAATATTATCCAGATGTAAAATTAACGGTTGAAGAAAAAGACAATGCAGCATGTGGTTTGCGTCCAGTATCACCAGATGGGTTGCCTTATATTGGAAAGTCCAAAAAATGCAACAACCTTACTATCGCTGCTGGTCATGCCATGATGGGCTGGAGTATGAGCACTGCAACTGGGAAATTGGTTTCGGAAATTATTTCAAATAAAGAGCCATCTTTGAATCTTGAGCCTTTTAATCCCGATAGAAAATTTTAATCGTTTAAGTTCATTCGCATCATTATAAGATGCTTTTTCATACCAGCTTTTTCATAAGCTCTAATGGCTGAAGGATTATCTTGGTAAACATCCAATCGTATTTCAAAGATGTTTCGATCTTTGCACCATTTTAATAAAACATCCATGATGAGTTTATTATAACCATTGCCTCGATGTTTTTCAGGAACAAACATAAAACCCAAATAGCCTTGTTTGTCATGTTTTAAGTAAGGTCTATCTTCCTTAATTTTAGCATAACCAGAAGCAACTAATTCATTGTTGAGTTCAACCACAAATAAATCAGAATCTTTGTCCTGCATTATTTCAGAAAGATCATAATAAACAACATGTCCATCTTTTATGGTTGGATCCATAGGTCGTTCTGCTTCAACGAGACCCTTCATAAATTCCATCAAAACAGGTAGGTCTTTTTTAGTTGCTTTTCTAACAATGGGTTTCATAATATGTGAGAAGGATTTTAATTGCTACCAAATCTAATATTTATTCCGTTTATCGAAAAATATATATTTGTATTATTTTTTTTACGATTTTAGATTAAATATTTGATTTTCAGCAACTTTTTAAAAAACTAGCCTATGGTTCTGGAAATTTCCAATTGTGATAATTGTTTTAAGATAAAGGGTAATCTTACAAAAAAAAACCTGCATACATTTCGGCATACTTTTAAGAATATATTTGATAAGATTGATCATCTTACAATCAATATAGAAGGATTAAATAGTATAGATCGTGAGGGTGTTAGTGCTATAACAAAATTACATAATACAGCTATCACTAATAATAAAAAGTTAACTATTGTTGGGTTAGGATGCAAAGAACTCTATCAGCATATTAAAACACACGATGCAGCTTAAAACAGATTACTTTAAACGTTTTAAAAGGTAATCATAAAATCTTCAGCAAGAATTTTTCTTAAATAGAACATTAATTCTTCAGCATTCCCTCTAGTGAATACCATAGGAGGTTTAATTTTTAACACATTATAATCTGGACCATCTATACTCATCAAAATACCATGGTCTTTCATTCTGTTTGCCAAATAATCGGTTTGTTTTGCTAAAGGATTCAAATCGCCATCCACCAATTCAATACCAAGAAATAAGCCTTGACCGCGAACATCACCAATAATTGGGAATTCGTCTGCTAACTTTTTTAATTCAGCTTTTAAAAATTCACCAACGTCTAAAGCATTTTGTTGTAGTTTTTCTCGCTTTACAGTTTGTAAAACTTCGGTTGCAATAGCACATGACACAGGATTCCCACCAAAGGTGTTAAAATACTCCATGCCATTGACGAATTTGTCTGCAACCTCTTGTGTACAAGCAACTGCAGCAACAGGATGACCATTACCTAAAGGTTTGCCAATGGTTACAATATCTGGAACCACATCATGCAACTGAAAGCCCCAAAATGTTTTTCCCATTCTACCACAACCTGTTTGAACTTCATCAGAAATACAAACGCCTCCAACTTCTCTAACCATTTTATAGGCTTTAGCTAAAAAACCTTCCGGTAATTCTACTTGACCACCACAACTTATTATAGGTTCAATGATGAAGGCAGCAACATTGCGTCCTTTGTTTTGAACTTTTTTAATACAATTTTTGACTTCTTCGGCATATTTATCTGCTGTGTTTTTACCGCAATACTTGCCACGAAAAGCATTAGGAATTGGAAAAATATGAGTGTGTTCTGGAGCACCTTTTCCACCTTTGCCATCAAATTTATAGGACGAAATATCAACACACATATTCGTGTTACCATGATAACCGAACTCACTTGCTATAATGTCTTTTTCACCAGAATAGGTTTTTGCCATTCTAATAGCCAACTCGTTGGCTTCACTCCCAGAGTTCACGAAATGTAAAACGTTTAATTCTGGAGGTAAGGTTTCAATAAGTTCTTCGGCGAGTGTATTAATAGTGTCATGTAAATATCTTGAATTGGTATTTAGCAATGCCATTTGTTCTTGACCAGCTT
>CALZKX010000071.1 GCA_945788155.1 uncultured Flavobacteriaceae bacterium | reverse complement strand
GATTGGCTTTTATTTTAGGAAAATCTTCTTGAGAAATCGTCATAAGCAATTCGTAGTCTTCTCCTCCATTTAATGCAATAGTAGTACTATCAATATCAAACTCCTCACAAGTAGTAATAACTTGAGGGTCTAGCGGAATCTTGTTTTCATATACATCACAGCCAACTTCGCTATGTTTACACAAATGCATAATCTCAGACGATAAACCATCACTAATATCTATCATAGAAGTTGGTTTAACATCTAGTTCTTTTAAAAGTGTGACAATATCTTTTCGAGCTTCCGGTTTTAATTGCCGTTGTATAATATAGGTGTATTTATCTAGGTCTGGTTGATTGTTGGGGTTTACTTTAAACACTTCCTTTTCACGTTCTAAAACTTGAAGTCCCATATATGCGCCTCCTAAATCGCCAGTAACTACTATCAAATCATTTGGCTGAGCACCTTTTCTATAAACGATATCGTTTTCATTTACTTCACCAATGGCTGTTATCGAAATTAATAATCCAGATACTGAAGAGGTTGTGTCTCCTCCTACTACATCTACATGATACATCTTAGCCGCAGCTTCTATTCCTGCATATAATTCTTCAAGGGCTTCTAGTGGAAATCTATTGGATACAGCGATAGACACCGTTATTTGGGTTGCTGTAGCATTCATGGCATATAAGTCTGATAGGTTTACCATAACCGCTTTATACCCTAAATGTTTTAGTGGCATATAACTCAAGTCAAAATGAACTCCTTCAACCAATAAATCTGTTGAAACTACTACTTTTTTATCGCCAAAACTTAGAACAGCAGCATCGTCTCCAATACCTTTAACTGTGCTCTTATGGCTTATTTTAAAGTTCTTTGTTAAATGGTCAATGAGTTTAAACTCTCCTAAATCACTCAATGGTGTCCTTGTTTGGTTTTTATCTTCTATCATGGCGCAAAGATAAATCAATTACTTTTATTTGTTGTGAAAAATTGTTTCCGATAAAACTAAAAAAACACCTTATTGGTTAAGGTGCTTTTTCTATATTAAAAAAAGGAATTATTTTAATGTATAATACTTAAAAACTGGGTAGGCTACTGGTTTGCTATTAATGCCTTTTTCTTTAAAATAATCGTCAAAGAAATTCCAGGTTAATAAACCATCGTCAGATTGTGGTTCGAGCATATAGAAAATTAAATTTGATAAGGGTTGTGCCATATCAATCCAATAATCACCTTTTTTAAACGTTTTTGTTTTTGTTACAAATTCACCTTTGGCATTTGCCATAAAATGGCCTTCAAAGTTTCGTTTAGAAACATTTAAATGAGCCACTAAAAATTCTTCACCTACTGCTTTTTTTGATGTTTTCAACTCAATTACTTTAACCCCTTGTTTTTTTAAATGATCTACAATGTGTTTCATATCCTTAGGTATGAAGTAGCCTCTTGGTAATGTGCTTTCTACTTCGGCTTCAAACTTAGAGTGATTTTGAACATTTGGTATGTCAATGATTTTTCCTGAACGCACATACCGTTTTTCTCCAGCCTCGTTATTGTATGCAATATAATCGTACGTTCTTAAGGTAAACGTATCATCTAAAGGCACCATTTTAAAACGCACACCTTTTTTAACTGTTCCTGCATTTAGTTTAACATTATTAATAGCATCTTGGGTTGCTTGAGCATTAATCTGTGCCATTTTTTTACCATTATTATTGGTGAATTCTAAAATTTCGGTTACAAAACCATAGGTACTATTCATGCGTTTATAAAAACGATCATGAGCAAATGCTTCACTCAAAATTCCAACTTTATTTCTTAAACCCATTTGGTTTACTATATATCTTGGATGGTGATTATAGGTGTAAATCGCTTTTGCTGGCCAACCCTGTCGCAACGAATAGCCGCCATAAGGGCCTAATTTTACACCATAATTTTTATCGGTAGATTTTACAATACTTGGCAGCATAGTATGCCACGTAAAATCGTAAGGTGCTTTTTCTCCTGCATAGTGATAACTTGGTGCATATGTTAGGCCATATCCATGCCAAGTTCCGTTTGTTGTATGTAAATCGACCAGCATTTCAGGATCCCATTTTATTAGTACGTTTTGTATCAGTCCTTCAGTTTCAAAAGCTTCCATTTTAATTCCATCTCTATTTAAATCCAGCCCTTGACTATTCGCTCTTATGCCAACTTCAACTGGACTGTCTTCTTGCGATGGTCGTCTTCCTTTTTCCATTTTATCATTAGAATCGGTATTATATATTGGCGCAAAAATGATAATTTGATTATCCAATAAATGCTTTTTATCTCCTAACAAAATATCTCGCATTAATTGCTGTAATACCTCTTTCCCTTCAACTTCTCCAGAGTGTATATTTCCTTGAATATACATTACGGGTTTCCCAGAATCTTTTGCTTTTTGTGGAGAGTTCACTTTAGGGCTTGCCATAACAACAACAGGAATTTCTTTTCCTTCCATGCTTGTACCCATAAACTCTAGATATACTAAATTGGATTTACTTTTAATGGCTTTTAAAAAACCCATAACCTCGGCATAGGTTGAGGTTTTTTGGTAATTAGACTTTTCGGGAGTTGTTATTAAATCTTCACTCCAAGGTGTGTTTTGGGCTGTTAATTGTAAGCATAATAGTAAAACTGCTAGTCTTAAAAATGATTTCATTTTAAATATTCGTTAAGTTGTAATTAATAGGTTGTTAAAAATACTTCATCACGCTACTACACAATTAATTTAGTCATAAATTAACATATAGTTAACTTTTTTAGAGACTAATATTCGACTATCTTTTTTTGTAGTATTTTAGTCCTTAAAAAAGAACTGTTATGAAAAATATTAAAACATGGTTTTCCTTTGTTTTATTTGGGACTTTTATATTGTTTATGCAACAGAGTTGCTCCAAAAACAATACACCTATCGAAAATAATTCCATCCCAAATACTACTAATGCCATATGCGACAACGGATTTGCTGGCGTTTTTCCCTGTAATGATTATGATTTAATGGCGCATATGACTTTAGAAGATTTGAAAGGAGGAACAGATGGAAATGATAGTTGGGGTTGGACAGATCCTATTTCTGGGAAAGAATATGCATTAATGTGCACATCGTCTGGTGTTTCTTTTGTAGATATTTCAAATCCTTTAGAGCCAATACTAATTGGCACACTGCCAACAGCAACTAGTAATAGTGTGTGGCGAGATGTTAAAACTTATAACAACCATGCGTTTGTAGTTAGTGAAGCTCCTGAGCATGGTATGCAGATTTTTGATTTAACTAGATTGAGAAATGTGACCACGACTCCAGAAACGTTTTTCGAAGATGCTCGTTACACGCAATTTGGAGATGCTCATAATATCGTAATTAATGAAGATACTGGTTTTGCTTATGCCGTAGGAACAAACACTTATAATGGAGGCCCTCATTTTATAAATATTCAAGATCCAACAAATCCTATTGCTGCTGGTGGTTATGGCAACGATTCGTATTCTCACGATGCTCAAGTAGTTACTTATATTGGCCCTGATGCTGATTATGCAGGCAGTGAAATTTTAATTGGCAGTAACGAAAATGAAATAGTAATT
>CALZKX010000070.1 GCA_945788155.1 uncultured Flavobacteriaceae bacterium | reverse complement strand
CAGTTTCTTGGAAGAATGTTTGACGAACCTACCTTGATAAAACTAGCTTATGCATACGAACAAGGAACAAAACATAGAACTGTACCACCTAAAACGTACTAGAAAAAAGATTAATAAAACGGGTTATTAATCAATATAACCCATGTCTCGCATCCAGTTGTCGTTAAACATTTTTCCAACATAACGACTTCCATGGTCGTGAAATAACACAACAACCACATCGTCTTTGGTAAAGTGCTTCTTTAACTGCAACACGCCTTTAATAGCAGCTCCAGCCGAGTTCCCCAGAAACATACCTTCTTTTTTGGCAAGTAATTGTGTATAAACCGCAGCATCTTTGTCTGTTACTTTAGTAAAACCATCAATAATACTGAAATCTACATTTTCTGGCAAAATATCTTCACCTATTCCTTCGGTTACGTAAGGGTAGATTTCCTTCTCATCAAACTCACCAGTTTCGTGGTATTTTTTAAATACACTACCATAGGTATCTATTCCCCAAACTTTAATATTTGGGTTTTGCTCTTTTAAGTATTTTCCAACACCTGAAACTGTTCCACCTGTTCCAACACCTACAACAAAGTGCGTTATTTTTCCATCTGTTTGATTCCAAATTTCTGGCCCTGTACTTTCGTAATGTGCTCTCGCATTACTTGGGTTGTCGTATTGGTTGACATACCAAGAGTTTGGTGTTTCTTTACCTAAGCGTTTTGATACTGAATAATAACTTCTAGGGTCAGTTGGTTCTACATCAGTTGGACAAACAACGACCTCAGCTCCAACGGCACGCAAGATGTCCATTTTTTCTTTACTCTGCTTATCGGAAATTACGAAAATACATTTGTAACCTTTTACAATGGCTGCAAGTGCTAATCCCATTCCTGTATTTCCAGAAGTCCCTTCAATAATTGTCCCTCCAGGTTTTAAGCGTCCGTCAGCTTCGGCATCTTCAATCATTTTTAGCGCCATTCTATCCTTTACGGAGTTTCCAGGATTAAATGTTTCGTACTTTGCGAGCACCAAACAAGGTAAGTCTTCGACCAGCTTATTTATTTTTACCAAAGGTGTATTTCCTATGGTTTCCAATATATTTTTAGCGTATTCCATATTATTATTTTGCGTTGCAAATTTAAAGGAAAAGTTAGAAGCTAAAAGGGAAATTCATTTTTATTTACTCAAAACGCATGGCTTTGACAGGAGTTATTCTTGTAATAACATACGAAGGCACTAAAAGCATTATTAAACACAGAACAAAAGTACCAACATTAAGCGCAATAATATACGATACACTAATATAAACTGGTGCCTCAGTTACATAATACACACTAGGGTCTAAAGGAAATAGTTTAAAGTATTTTTGGGCAAACAATAAGCCTAAACCAATAAGGTTGCCCCAAAATAATCCTAACACAATTAAATAAGAAGCATTGTATAAAAACAGTTTTCTAATACTCCAATTATTACTACCAAGTGCTTTTAAAACACCTATCATTTGAGTTCTTTCCAAGATTAAAACTAATAGCGCAGTAATCATATTGATGCCTGCCACTAAAATCATGATACCAATAATGGCATATATGTTTTTGTCAAAAATATTTATCCATTCAAAAACGGTAACATATTTTTCTTCAACAGTTTTAGAGGTAAAAAAAGAGGAAATGTTTTGGTAGATTTCTTCTTCCTTTTGTGTTAATTGTGAATAATCGTCAATAAAAACCTCAAAGTGTCCAATTTGGTTGTCTTCCCATTTATTAAAAAATCGAATATGCTTAATATCTCCTAACAGATATGTTTCATCCAGCTCTTGGAAACCCGAATTATAAATTCCTGAAACGGTAAATGTTCTAATAAAAGGTAGTTTATCAACTGCTTCTTTTCCAAATAGCATCTGGAATGTATCGCCTACCTTAAATTGCAATCTGTTAGCTAAATACTGAGAAACTAACACCTCATTACTTATGTTGTCTCCAAATTTTGGTAGTTTACCTTCAACCAAAAACTCTTCAAAATATTGCCAATTGTAATCTTTTCCAACGCCTTTTAAAACCATACCATCAAAATCGGTTTCGGTTCTAATTAAACCAAATTTTGTTGCCACACCTTGAATATGCCTAATGCCTTCAATATCGGTAAAATTAGGGTAAAAATCTTGATTTATGGACATTGGTACTTCCGACTCATCAGAGGCATTGGAGTTAAATGTAGTAATGGTTATATGCCCATTAAAAGCGACTGCCTTATCACGTATTTTTTGTTGCAGCCCAATACCTGTGGCAATGGCAATCATCATTACTATAATGCCAATAGCAATGGCAGTAATTCCAATTTTTATTATTGGTGCCGATACACTACTTTTATACGATTTGCTGCCAATAATGCGTTTAGCAATAAAATACTCGAATTTCAATTTGTGATAATGATTTTAAACGTTTTCAAAAATACAGTTTTATTCTTTCTTTTGGCATTCATTTCATGTGGTTCTAAAACTAATAAGCAACTTTCTAATGGTAACAAGTTTACTAATATGGTTCAAGATGACAAAAACATCGTCGTTGGTGCTAACCAAACCGAAGCATATTTGCCACTATTAAATGAAAAACGTGTTGGGATTGTTGCTAACCAAACAACTGTCATTTTCAAAAATGATAATTCTTATACACACTTGGTTGATTCGTTAATAAGTTTAAACGTTAATGTAGAAAAAGTGTTTTCTCCAGAGCATGGTTTTAGAGGAAATGCTGATGCAGGTGAACATGTGGATGATGGTGTTGATATTAAAACTGGTTTGTCAATTTTTTCACTTCACGGAAAAAGTAAAAAACCAAGTAAAGAGCAGCTAGCAGATATAGATATCATGATTTTTGATATTCAGGATATTGGCGTACGCTTTTACACTTATATTTCAACACTTCATTATCTTATGGAAGCTTGTGCTGAAAATAATATTCCGCTTATTATTTTAGATAGACCAAATCCCAATGGACAATATATTGATGGTCCAACTATGGAAAAAGAACATCAGAGCTTTTTAGGCATGCACCCTATTCCATTAGTATATGGTATGACCATTGGTGAATACGCACAAATGATTAATGGTGAGAAATGGTTATCAAATGACGTACAATGTAAAATAACCATTATTTCTAATGCCAATTATACTCATGACAAATCTTATAGTCTCTTAATTAGACCTTCACCAAACATTCCAAATGACCTATCGATTAAACTTTATCCAAGTCTTGGTTTGTTTGAAGGAACTAATATTAATGCTGGCAGAGGAACCGAATTTCAATTTCAACGATATGGAGCACCATTTCTTAATCCAGAAACGATGACATTTACTTATACACCACGATCAAATTTTGGTGCCAAATCCCCTAAACATAAAGATATGCTTTGTTATGGTGAAGATTTAAGAAACGAAAAAGGGAATAATGAAATGACTTTAAAATGGATTATTAAGGCTTATGAAAATTCAACAGACAAGTCGCTTTTCTTCTTAACAAATGGATTTACAAAACATGCAGGAACTACAAAACTGCAAAAACAAATAGAGTCTGGTTTAACCGAAGCAGAGGTTAAGGCTACTTGGCAAAAAGACTTAGATGCTTTTAAAAAAATAAGAAGTAAATACTTAATATATAAATAAATGAGAAAATTAACATTACTATTACTACTATTTACTGGAATTGTTTTCGGTCAAACCTTTGACAAAACATACACTAAAAAAATTGAAGAAGCTCAAGAAATTGCCAATCAATTTTTAAACGATAAATTAATTCCGGGAATGTCTATTTCAGTTTCACAAAACGGTGAATTGATATGGTCTGAAGGTTTTGGTTACTCGAACATTGAAACCAAAAAAAAGGTGAACCCAAGTATTACACAGTTTAGAATTGCCAGTATTTCAAAATCAATTACTGCAGCTGCTTTAGCAAAACTTGTGGATGATGACAAGTTAGATTTTGATGAAAGCATTTACACCTATATTCCAGACTTCCCAAAAAAGAAATACGATTTTACAGTTCGCCAAGTTGGAGGGCATATTGCTGGCATAAGACATTACAATGGCAACGAGTTTATACTAAACAAAAAAATGACCATTGTAGAGGGCCTTGATATTTTTAAGGATTCTCCTTTAAAATTTAAACCAGGAAGTGATTACAGCTATAGTACTTATGGCTGGAATTTATTAAGTGTTGTGGTACAAAATGCCTCTGGTGTTGAGTTTAACAAGTATATGAGAGAAACTATTTTCAACCCTTTAAAAATGGAAGATACCGAACTAGGATTATCTGATGTTGATATGCCAAATCGCACACAGTTTTACATTAAAACAAATTCTGGAGATATTAAATTAGGTATTCCTGTAAGTAATGAGCACAAGGTTGCTGGTGGTGGGTTTATAGCCACATCAGAAGATTTGGTAAAGTTTGGAAATGAAATTATTAATCCAACACTATTATCTAAAAATTCGGTTAAAGAATTAGTAACGCCTCTTTATACAAACGATGGTAAAAGTACCGAATACGGTATTGGCTTTGGCGTGGTTAAAACAAAAAACGATACACCAAGATACAGCCACTCTGGTGGTGGCATGGGAGCTACTACTTTTTTAATGATGTATCCAGAGGAAAATATTGTGGTTTCTATAGTTACAAATCTGTCGCAAGTGCCAATAAGACAACTTTCCGATGCTCTAGAAAATATATTTATAGATTAAATTATTTTCTGTCGTTAGAAGCTGTAATTTTCTCAACTTCAACTTTTGTGAATTCTATTGGATCTTTTAGCACTCTTACAACAAAAACAATTTTTAAAGGTACTTGCTCTACTACAAAAATGTGCTTTCCTTTACTTAAATGTGTTAGGGGTACTTTAGCAGAATTGGCATTTATATACTCTTGTGTCTCTCGCTTGTAATTGGTATTAATTGAATAGACATTTCTTATACGCTTATTTCCACTTTTAAGGATTAGGGTATCTTTAGTTGTATTCAAATCATGGAATAGGTCACCTGCAGTACTATTCACGTTTTTTTCAATTAACGCAAAACCCTTTTTTTGTGCATTTGCACTAATACATAGAAGACCTGAGCATGCTATTGTTAGCACTACGAGAGTTTTTTTCATATAAAAGCTGTTTAATTTCAAAATAATATTTGAATTAAATAGCAATTATCGACCCTCGTCGGCTAATCTAGCTAAGAACAATACACATTTAGAAAAAAAATCTACGAACGGTATGAAATATTAGAGGAACGTACTTTAATTGTTAATAAGTATGTTGAAAACTCTAATTTTGTTATTTATCCTCAGGAATAATCGTTGGCTTTTGATATTTCTGAAATGGTTGCTTTAATAATTCCATAACATTGCCATTTTTAACTTCATCTGGAAACACATCGACACCATAAACCAATTTTTCTCTATCCATTGTCATATATGTTCCAAAAAGTCTATCCCAAATAGAAAAAATATTGCCATAATTAGAATCGGTATAAGGCAATACATAGTGATGATGAATTTTATGCATGTCTGGAGACACCAAAACATAACTTATAAAATGATCTACTTTTTTTGGCAGCTTAATATTGGCATGACTAAACTGAGTTGCTATTAGCGACATAGACTGATATAACATTACAATACCTATTGGCGCTCCAATAATAACAACACCAGCTAAAGTAAATGTGTAACGTATTAAACTCTCTAATGGATGGTGCCTGTTAGCAGTAGTTGTATCCACTTTATGATCGGTATGGTGTACTAAATGCACCATCCACAATGGTTTTACTTTATGCTCTACATAATGTGCCAAATAAGCGCCAATAAAATCCATTAATAGCACACCCAGAACCACGTATAAACCTAAAGACATTTTAGGCAGCCAATTAATTATCCCAAAATTATTGGCTACAACCCAATCGGCTGCTTTTAATAATAAAAATGCCAAAGCAAAATTTATAATTATGGTTGTTAAAGTGAAAAAGATATTAGGAACAGCATGTTTCCACTTATTGTATTTAAAACTAAATAAAGGCACAGCGCCTTCCAATAACCAAAAAAAGGTTAATCCTCCAACTAGTATTAAACTTCTATGAAGTGAAGGAATGGTTTCGAAATAGTTTATAAATGTTTCCAATAAGTTATAAATTATTATTTATTATCAATTCTGCCTTTTTTAAATCTACTGCTGAAAGTTTGTCTTTAAACAAAGTAACTTCATCTTCTTTTTTCAACAATTTAAAAGTCGTATAATTTAAAAAACTAAATAATGATTGGTTGGCCGAATCAATTTTTGCCTCATCAATTCTTTTAAGTAGCCTACGCGCTTTTCTTGGGTTATTTAAAATTAATGCTTTTTCGATATCGAGAAACTCCAATCGTTGTAAAAAACCCGTTTTGTTTTTTAAATCACTTTCTGCCAAATAACTTTTAGCTTCATTAAAGTAAATATTTGCTAAATCAATTATTTCGGCTCTAGTATCTTTTGGAATGTATATGGAAAAGTCCAAATATTTAGACCCCAAATTAAAGGCTGTGGTCACATTTTTTTCTTTAGAATAATTGGCTAGTTCAAGTTTTAAAAAGGACGTGCTTAACCCATACTTTCTAATTATTAACGAAAGGTTTTCATAATTAGTTGGAACATATTTAACGTTAAGGATATTTCCATTAGCATCCATTATTTTAATACTATCATCTTTTAATTTATCTAAGTATAAAACATTCCTAGTTT
Source organism: uncultured Flavobacteriaceae bacterium (assembly GCA_945788155.1). Classification (GTDB taxonomy): domain Bacteria; phylum Bacteroidota; class Bacteroidia; order Flavobacteriales; family Flavobacteriaceae; genus Pontimicrobium. The sequence goes on along the minus strand of CALZKX010000070.1, from coordinate 2,615 downwards.
TTTTGACATCATTATAAATTTCATCATACTCAGATTCCAGTAATATCACAGGCACAAAATGTTCCCAAATCAAACTATTTACCTCATCGCTCTTGTTTAAATTTACAACCATTGATACTCCTTTATCTCCTACTAGCATTACAGGATATGGATAGTCCAAAGTGTTTTGCCACATAACCAACAGCATCTTGTCTTGGACCAATGCCAGTTTTTTAGCGACATCAAAAGAGGTAAACCACTCTTGGGCATTACCAATGCCAACAAAACTAAGTGCTATTAAAAAAATTAAAACGGTTTTTTTCATTTGATTGTTTTTTTCATTTCTTCAACAATATTATAAGCAGCAGGACAAATAGCCACATTTTTAAGCGTTAAGTTAGTTATTTGCTGAAATTTTTTTCTATTAGTATGTGGAAACTCCCTGCATGCCTTTGGTCTTACATTGTAAATAGAACAGTAATTATCTGCTCCTAGAAATGTGCATGGTACAGCTTGTAACACATAATCAATATCTTCATCTAGCAGCAAAAATTGTTCCGTAAATTGCTTCGGTTTTAACTTTAAATGTTTGGAAATTCGCTCAATATCTTTAGTAGTAAATAAAGGGCCTGTTGTTTTGCAGCAATTGGCACATTTTAGGCAATCGGTTTTTTTAAACTCCTCATCATGCAACTCCTGCATTATATAATCCAATTGTTTTGGAGGTTTCTTTTTAAGCTTTATAAAGAAGGTTTTATTTTCCTTATGTTTATCTTTGGCGATCTTTGGAAGATTTTTTATAAAGTCTTGCATACAGCCAAAATAAAACAATTTGCCATTCTGAACAAAGTGAAGAATATTATCTTTTTACAAAATAAGATATTTCTATTTACTTTGTAAACTATCTTCGTTTAAAATATATTTTAAACTCGATAATGCTCAACATGATATTATTAATAAACATATTGCGGCTACTGACGTTTACTGTCAATATCACAATTATTAAAAAAAAGATTTCTGCTTTCGCAGGAAACAGCTATGAAAGACGTATTTGGAAAAGCCATATTAGATTATCAAAACGGAAATTACACCGAAGACATAACCACTTCTACCAGTATTTCTGATGAAGATGTATTACCTATTCCCTATTTATTTAGAGGCTTTTCTGAAATGCCTAAAATTGAACAGGAAGCTTTATTACTAGCTAAAGGAAAAATTTTGGATGTAGGTTGTGGCGCAGGTTCGCACAGTTTGTATTTACAAAAAAAAGGGTTGCGTGTAAAGTCCATAGACATATCGAAAGGTGCCATTGAAACCTGTAAACTAAGAAGTTTAAAAGATGCTCACGTATGTGATATTTTAGATGAAACGGGAACCTTTGATACTATTTTAATGCTCATGAATGGTTCTGGTTTCTTTGAAAATTTAGAACGCACACCTCATGTTTTAAATCATTTAAAAAGTTTGCTAATCAAAAACGGACAAATTCTTATTGACTCTTCGGATATAAAATATATGTACGAGGACAAAGATGGTGGTTTTTGGATAGATACTAATAGTAATTACTATGGTGAATTAGAATACCATGTAACTTACAAAGGTGAAACAGAAAGTTTCACTTGGATGTATTTAGATTTTGATAATCTTAAAACTGCTTGTGCTATGGTTGGCTTGCAATGCGAACTCGTTTTAAAAGGCGATCATTATGATTTTTTAGCGAGAATTACTATTTAACGTGAGTTCGATATAACTAAAAGTATATAGCCAAAATATAATTGCTTGGTTGTTAGTGTGATATGTGTTTATTTTTTGTAAACACCCTCCTTGCTCCTCCCTCAAGGGAGGAATTCCCAAAGATGACATTGTCCCCTTGAGGATTATCGAGATAAAAGCGACAGCTTTTTTTGAAGATACCGAGCGAAGCTCATTAGGGGTGTTTTTATTTCAATCAGCTTATAGTCAATGACTTTTATATCGAACTCACGTTATTTAGCTTTTTTAGAAATCAAACTTATAAGTGGTTCCTGCTAAAAACTGAATGCCTTGCACTGGATAGTTTAACCAACGTTTATAATCTTGATTTGCTATATTGTTTACTTTAGCATAGATAGACCATTGATCGTTAATGCGATAGCCTAAATGTGCATTGGCATCAAAATAGCTTTCTAGTGTTTGGTTTAATGTTAAATCTTCACCAGGAAGTAAAGAGCCTTCAATAGAGCTTTGGTCAAATCGTTCACCTATATAATATAAACTTGCACCTGCAAACCAATATTCATCAAACTGAATATCCATAAACAATGAGCCTTCAAAATCTGGTAAATTCCATGCTTTTTCTTCATATTTAACATCATAAGAAAAGTATTCGGCCTTAATTCCCAAGGTAAAGTTTCTATTTACATCTACATTTATTTCGCCAAAAACACTTAAGGTCGTTACATTGTCATACACTACGTTATATGAATTCCCTTTGTTATAGTTGTTGTTTGGTGTATAGTTTCTATCGGTATTATTTTTAAACAATGCTTTGTCATTTTCGGCATAGTACTTTCCACGAATGTTGTAACTCATATTATTGGAAAGTTTTCCTTTAAGGCCAACATAGGCATCATATTGCATATCGGTAGGTATTATAT